>CAZRRC010000043.1:0-21932 GCA_964602395.1 uncultured Proteiniphilum sp.
TTATTCATCTCATACGTGAGTTGCCATACATTGTCTTTTAAATCACCAAAGTAAAGTTGTGACTTACTGAAATGATGAGCATCACCGTCTGACCAGAAGAAACAGAAAGGAGCTTTGAAGTGTAAGGGGCGACGTATATATGAGTGGTTGAAGCGACTTTCTGAAGTGACTGTTCTCTTCTTTCTCCAGCTAATACCTTTATCTGTGGAAGACCAGATCTCCACCTCTCCGCCGACGCCCCAATTTTGCGGGCCGGTAGCGGTGGGTGCTACAATATTCCATTCGTTGTTTGAAATATACAAACTACCCATGTCGTAGTTGTGATCAGATTCTGTGATCAGATGAGTACGCCATTCTTTGCCATTCCAATGTGTGATGCACCATTCGTAGGGAGCACTTACAGGTCCCGGTTCATGGCCGTTACTTCTGATATAGAGACAGATTGGATTTCCTTTTTTATCGAAATCCATATCTTTCACATACACATTTTTTTGCTTTGACTGATAGTCGATTACCAATGCTGTGTTCTCTTTTTGTAACAGCGGGATCGAGAGGTTTCTTTTTTGTACGTCGTTCCAGGTCTTACCCAGATCGGAGGTCTCTATATAATAGAGATCTGTTCTTTTGTCTACGTTTCCGTTGGGATGGCGATTGAAGAAAGTACCCAACTTCCGGTTATGATAAAGTCCACTCACCTGGTAATGGCCCGCCTGTTCTCCTCCTTTTTGCGGTATGGCAGCAAGCAGCTGATCTTCCGACCAGTGAATGCCATCGGTACTGGTCTCGAAGTAAAGCAATCTGTTTCCCTTATACTTTGTGAAAAAGTGGAAATAGCCCAGACCTGTGTTCCAGGGCTGTGGATAGGTCATCTCTTCTGTGCTTATTTCGTCGAAGCTATCGATATTGTACGGGAGTTTGCTCCTGTATTTGAATCCGGGGCGCTTCTGTCCGCGCCCGCTGATGAATACCCAGATATACCCCTCATCGTCTATCATCAAGGAAGGATTATCGTGTGGATCATTCACTCCCTTCTTGTCATATACTACAGTAGGTCTCGCTACCATGCCGGTTTTATGGTCGAAATATCCGATCATGCAAAGCAGATAACGTTCTGTTTCGCCGGTGGTACCACCATATACGAAGAAGGTCTTGTTGGCTTTGGCGGAATACACTGCCAAAGGCATGTGTTTGGCAGTGTAGGTAGATAAAGCCCCCGAGTATTTATCGCCGTCTTCATATTTTTGATTGAGTTCAAACCAGATGCCTTTGTATCCGTCAAATTTTGTATTATTAAAATTTGACTGGCTGTGGACGATAGTTGCGATACTCCACAAAAAGAGTAAAATAAGGGATAACCGGGTTTTCATTGCAGATCAATTTATTCAAGATCTCTCTTGCGTTTCAATGCTTCGAGGAAATAATAGTCTGCGTAGTTCAGGGGGACATCAACCTCAGAGTTGTGTGGAAGGCTCCCAACAGAATGCATCAGCAGGAAATCACCGTTTTCGCCCAGTGGAGCACGGTATGCTGGGCTTGCAAGTGAAGCGACAATTGTATCGGCCCATGCCTTGTAATCCATTTTATCGGAATAGGTTGACAGCTCATACAGGGCAGAAGCCAGGATAGCTCCAGCAGAAGCATCGCGGTATGTATCCGGGATATCGGGTGCATCATAATCCCAATAGGGAACACCATCTTCGGGATAATTTGGATGATTGGCGATAAGATTTAGTGCATTCTCTGCCTGATCCAGATATTTCTGGTCTTTTGTTTCCCTATAGCAGAGAATGTACCCATAAATGCCCCAAGATTGGCCTCTAGCCCAGGCACTCTCATCGGAATATCCCTGATGGGTATTTCTGTGTCTGACGCTACCGTCACTTTTGCTGTAATCGATCACGTGCCAGGTACTGTAATCAGGACGGTAATGGTTCTTGATGGTATTGTCGGCATGGGTAACAGCGATGTGATAAAAAGAGGAGTCGCCGGAGAGTTTTGTTGCTTCGAAAAGAAGTTCCAGGTTCATCATGTTATCGATAATCACCGGGCACTCCCAGTCTTTCGATTTGTTGGCATTCCATGACTGGATAATACCAGCTTCGGGGATATAGCGGGTTGAGAGTGATTTGGCTGCATTTAAAATAACATCCTTGTATTCCTCTGTTCCGGCTAGACGAAGACCGTTCCCATAGCTGCAGTAGATCATAAATCCCACATCATGGTTGCCTGTAAAGTATTGAATTGTATCCAGTGCTTCTGTATATTTTACGGCCATTGTTTTCCATTTCTCATCACCTGTTAATTCGTAGATATACCAGAGACTTCCCGGGAAAAACCCAGAAGTCCATTCCTGTGGACGGATATATTTCATCTTCCCCTCAATAAATGATTTGGGATTGACGATACTTGCCGAGTCTTCCACTTTATCGAGCATCAGCCCATACTGTTCTGCAGCAAAAGAAATATTTTCTTCCATGAAAAGAGCGCTGTCCTGATTTTTTTGTTGGGCGTTTGTGCAAGATTGCGTTGTAAACAGGATGGAAATAGTTAAAATGCACAGAGATAGTAATTTTTTCATTTTTCTTGTTTTTGATTATTCTTGTTTAATTTTCTGACAGTCTTATCCGGATGCTGGTTTTGTTATTTTCTATGGTCCAGGCAGGTATTCTTAATTCAATCCGTTTTAAACCTGCTATTTGTCTGTCTAACTTTAAAGGCGCCGGATCGAGTGAGACCACGGACATGGATAAACCGGGGTGTGAGAGATTTTCTATCTTCAGACTTTTGTTGTCTTGTCTGAGAATGGCTCCCTCTTTTGTTAGTTCAACATCGGCCGTAGTCATCAATTGCCAAGTGATAAGCTTTGCGGAATCCGACGCTTCAATCATATCTTCCACGGTAAGAGAAACCGGTGAATCTTTCCTGAATTTTCTTTGTGCACTCTTGAGCAGGCCATGGAACGCCCGCGTTAGTTCGAAGGTTGCTTCTGGATTATTTCCGTTGTTGAAATCCGTTATGGTGGCTAATCCGTCTACTGCGTGAAGTTCATCATTTACGGTGAGTGTACTGTGACCAAAGTTGTTTTTGGTCAGCAAAGTCCAACGGTCACATTCCTGACCTTTGCCCCACAAATCAAATCCTGTCTGTTCCCGTTCGTTGTAATCCTGGTTGCCCGGATCAACAACCCAGCGGACGCCGTTCAGTTCGAAAATAAATGATCCTCCGTCCATGTTGCCGTGGTTTACAGTACCCCGACCACCTTTTCCGCCAAAATAATACTGATGCGGATCATTGCTTTCGCCGGTGAAAATCACGACCGGATTTGCTCCCTCTCCTTTCCAGGAAGAAGGGATCTGTATCTCTTCTTTTTCTCTGTATTGTGAAATCCATACCAGGGCCGATCCGTCCAGACGACCCAGTCTGCTCATTTGATCAACAGGCATCAGAAATCGCTCTTTCTCGAAAAAAGCTTTGTTTCCCGTCTTACTGGCAAACCAGGCGAGTGTGGCGTCACCATTCGCTCCTCTTTTATCGCCGCAGTCGGCAAAATTATAATACCAACCCGAAGGAGCGTTGCTCAATACCCGGAACAGGGCACTTTCTTTAAATCCAGGATAATCACTGTGTCCGAAATCCGTTCCAAAAGCACTCTCCAGCATGGCAATGGTGATGACCGAAAAGCTGGTACCATATCCCCAGTAGGTAGATCCTTCTGGATAGACCCCATCGGGCATATATTCAACCAGAGAATGAGGAATCCCGTCCAATGCCCTTGAGATAGTTTTGCTTGCCAGCTCGGGATCTCTCTCAGCAATTGCGATGGAGGCGGCAATCATACCTCCGTTACAAACCTGGTTCCAGTTGTTGTTACCGTAAGCCCAGCTCGGATTTTTTCCATTTTTGGGCCAACTGGGCTTGATTCCTTTTTCGATCAGAGATTGTATCGCCAGCTCCTCGGTTGTTTTTGGCAAATCGCCCATTGTCCAGTCGAGTGCCAGTGCTACGGCCAGGGACATCTCTGCCACATCGAGATAGTGAGAGGGATTCCAATCCTTGAAATTACAAACGGCCACCATCTCATCGTTCAGCCTCTTTAACACCGCTGGATCTTTTTCCATGCGATAAACCATGCCCAGCATATTTACCCTGTACAGCATTTCACGGGAAACGCTGAGCAGTCTCTTACCGATTTGAATTCTTTCGAGCAACGGTTTATTGTGGATGGATGCTGCATTTAGCTTAATGGCCTCGTACATATTTCTGACCACTGGATCGGATTTTATTTTTTTCTTGAGATCCTTTTCAATGGATGTATTCAACACCAGCCTTGGGTGTGATTTTCTTAAATTATGCTGCAGATACCTTCGGTTAAATGGGTTCTCCAGTTTGGGTATGCTATCCCCTTTTGTTTGTTGTGCGGAAAGCATTGTAGCGTTTCCCTGCCAGATGCACAGAAATGCAATGAGCGCTGCGAGCAGTTTAGGGTAAAGATATGTTTTCATACGACGGTTGTTTAAAGATTATATTGTATCATTTTTTTGTGATTATTCTCAGTTATTTCCAGCATCACCTCAGATAAAGGTTTATTTTCTGACTCACCGATAATTCTTACTTTTATATCAGGTTTTCCGTTTTTATAGGGAACCAATATAGAGACATACCGTATTAACGGGTTATTGCTGGTTTTCTTGACATTGAAACAAAAGGCAGGCCGGGATTCTTTGAGTGTATATTCATGTGAGACCCATCCTTCTTCTTCCCGAAAATCCATTTTGTTCTGGTTGTTAGTGGTTTGCAAATACAGGTTCCACCCTTCCTGATAATTGGTCTCTACCGAGAAGTTTTTCTTGTCAGTAAGTGGTTTACACGGAGCTAGCTGGAAATGTAATCCTACGTCACCTGTTGCGGCACCGTATGCTTCATCTATCATCACAAAATATCTCTTGTCGATAAACAGCAGGGAACGTCGATGCGTCAGGTCATCGTAGCTTTTGTTCTCGACGACCAAAATATCCAGATTCTTTTTGGTGTCCCAGTAGAGAAGTGTAGGTGCATATGCTGAGTTCCGGTCGTTTAACGTAATGGTCTGATGTACCTTTGTCTGCCTGAACCAGGCTCTCCCTTCCGGGTTACCGCTGTAAATATAACTACCAGCATCAGGCATCAGAATTCTTCCGCCTGCATACAGACCAAAAGTCCCATTGTCAGGTTGAGAATGTCCTCCTCCATTGGGCCCGCATTTCAGAGCCAGGAAGATGGCATCCGGACTCCATCCGCTTCTCATCGAGTATAACCCGCTTTCGGGGAGGGCAAAAGCTGTTTCATCGGGAGCTTTCCCGTTGGTCCCGTTGGTTGCCATGTATAAAAAGTCTTCTCTGTTGAAAAGCTTCGACCAGGTCATAAATTGACCATTATATTGTCCCGGCTTTCCGGTCCAGGCATCTCCAAACTGTACTATAGTACCATCCGGATGGCACAGTTTCATCGGTACCTCACACATTTTTTCTATTTTTTCCACGTAACTACGCTGAAAAGCATCCTCTATCCCGTTCATCCTGGCCAGTTCATAGCTCTTCATGAACCAGCTGATGCATCCCACGTGATATCCCATGGCCAACTCTCGCTGATGTCCGTCAGAATACACTTGTTTGTCAATTTCGATATTGAATCTTCTGAAAGCTTCTTCTCTCCATGATTTTGCCTCCTTGAATTCAGGAAAGAGTATGGCAATGGCTGCCAGCCCCTCTGCTTCCATCAAGGCCCAGTTGCTGTTGGTGGTGTATTTGGTCATCAGAAACGAGGCATGATCATGCAGGCTATTCAGAAAAGTAATCAACACTTGCGGGGTAAATGAGGGTGACTCGATAAATCGCTGATACAGTTCGCACCAGCTGTTGCCTCGTATACCTGCTTCAATGGAGCGCCAGGCATATCTGTGAGTTTCATCATTGGGATTTTTTTTCACCCAGTCAATCAGTTGCTCACCCCATGCCATAGCATATTGCTCATCGGCGGTATGCCAGTAAACCCTCCCCATGGCATTCCAGAAATTCATCCTGTTTAACTGCCATACCCATTCGTTATCGGGAACAGGGCGTGTTCCCCAATCGATGTCGTCTCCGCAGAAAAAACGAGGATATGCCGGTTGTCCAACAAAGATGTGTTTCAGTGCGTCATCTGCCAATGCAAAATCTGCTTTAGATGCGATGTTTCCCAGACTATGAGCTTTGTCGTCCCTCTTAATTCGGTGGTACACATTTTCTCTCGACCGGAAGTAGGCCAACAGTGCCTCTTCCTGCTTTGCGCTGTCTGTAATTTTTTGAATGCTGCTAATCGATGTTTTTCCGACATCCAAGTTATCCAGCAAACGTGCCACTGCCACGTTATCGGTCTGAGAATTGCCTTTTTCCTGCCCGAAAGCAATCAGAAAAAAAAGTTGACACCATATCAGCAGATATAACCTGTTCATGATTACTTTAATTTAAGCATTTCGCTTCCTGCCAAGAGGAAGGCTCCCGTACCATATACTTCCCAGCTATCCTCGCTGAAGTTCTTTCGTGGATCGGCACCAATTGGTTGCACCCATCCTACACGCCCCTCTTCGTTGACGCATCTGTTCAATGCAGTCCAGCATTTTTCCACAGCCGGTTTATATGTTTCTCTATCCAGCAAACCGTTGTTGATACCCCATGCGAAAGCGTAACAGAAAAAACCCGACCCGCTTACTTCACCTCCCGGATATGATCCAGGGTCGAGCAAACTGGCACGCCATAAACCATCTTCCTGTTGAAGGGACAGAATGCGTTCGGCCATCTCTTTGAAAAGAGTCTCATAAAATGGACGTTCCGGATAATCGGCCGGCAATTCCTGTAATATTCGTGCCAGTCCTCCCATGACCCAACCATTGCCACGGGACCAGAAGATGCGTTTTCCGTTTGCTTCCCAACGGTCGTTTCCATCGCCTTTAATCACATAATTCAGGTCACGGGCAAAAAGCTTCTCCTCTTTGTTATATAATAAGTTATAGCATTCCTTAAAGTAGGTGTCGTTCGCTTTAGCATACTTGTCATCGCCTGTCACATTGGCCATCTTCACAAGCACTGGGGGACCCATAAACAGGGCATCACACCACCACCATTTGATGACCTGTATACCTTTGTAGGGGTAGGGATTGTTCAATAATATCTCGAGCGTATCCAAGGTGGGGCGGAGCATGTCTTCCCGTTTTTCAATCCGGTAGAGGTCGACATAGGTTTGACAAATGGCAATGTCGTCCGCATGATACCAGCGCCTGTAAGGTCGCCATTGCGTGGAGTCCTCTCCCATGACCATCATGGCTTCGTAAATCGTTTGAGATTTTGTGGCTTCCCATGTGGCAAACATTCCTGCATAAAAGGCTGCATTTGTCCAGTCGTTTTGGGCATGCTTTGGATGTTTTATCTGCCATTCTGCAGTTTTGAGCATGATTTCCCTGATCGCTTCAGGTTTGAGAACCGGATTGGCATTGCTGCCAAATGACTGGAAGACGAAATAAAAGATACTTCCAAAAAGAAAAAGAAATTCCTTTTTCATATATTTCTGAATAAAAGTTATAAAATAATTCCGTAGCACGGTGAAATATAGTGAATGAGTTTGATGATAATAATCCCTTTGAGTCTGAAATATTCCGTGGTCTTACCCTCAATGCATGAAAGTTGTAGAACAAATTAATTTTTAAAAACTAACTCAAAAAGATAATCCCTCTCACTATTTGTCTCTACTTGTTTTATTTTTATGTCAGGATATTTTAATGAAGCTATCAGAGATATTTTTTTTATACTTGACAGATCAATCGGTTTTATTTGTGTATGTTGCCATGAAAGGCCTTCTGCGTAGGGAAGCAACCATAGAAAACCCTTTTTAATGCTTTTTCCGTTGGGAGTCATATAATTCCACAAATCAATGTTGACATTTTCTGCCAATAGGGCTAATTCAAAAAAACCCATCAAGTTCATAACTGAGTAGTTCCACGAGAGTGTTCTTGCTAATTCATGAGGCTGACTTCCATCCTCAGCAAACTGATTCTCAATGCGTTTTTGGGTCTGACTTCTTAGGATATTTGCTGCTAGCTCCTTTTGGTCAGTAAATAAGGCCATGGCCACAGTTTGCACATCATAGTAAGTGCCATGATTGTTGTGTTCGTCTGCCTCGTCCAGTCCAATTGGGCTGGTTATCATCCAGTTGAGGAATTTTTTGAACCATATTTGAATGCCTTCATAAGTATCTTTTGGTAAATGACCTGTTGTTTTCAAAATCTGAATACCATCGATCAAATATACCAACGAGCGGGTGTCGATCAATCCGATTCCTCTACCTTCTGTGCGACCGGGTATTGACTGTCCATAGTTAAGATGAGGATTCATACGAGTTTTCTCATCTAAGAACCAGGTATGGAGAATATCCACTGCTTTATCGGCGTATTTTTTATTTCCTGTAAAATATTCGGAGAGTGAAAGTAAAAACAGATCGTTACATACCGATTTGAAAAACTCAGCATCCTGTATTTCATATCGCTCGGGATTGACAATGCCGTCTCTTCGGATGTAAGGTAATCCGTTACTTTTTGTTGAATCCGGCCACCAATAAGGACCAACGCTCATATAGTCTCTTTTGTCTCCACTTGGTGGTGTTTTGGTTTTGTATGTCACGGAAAAAGATTCATGATTCATTGCTTCATCAGTAGAGGATAAAACAAAAGACAAGAGAAGTTGTAACTCTTTGTCACCCTCCTTTATTTTTTCTTTATTTGCAGCGATGAAGACATTATCTAAAAGAAATGTGGAGGGTAAGACCTCTTCTTGTGCGTAAGTATCGATGCACATGAGTAACAATATAGCACCCCAAAAAAACGTAGATTTTACCTTCATGTTGATTGTTACTAAATAGTGAGATTTATTTACATGTACAAATACTTTTTACCGAGTATGGCAGGTTTCAACCCATACGCCTGCTTCTTCTTTTTAAGATTAGGATAGATTGTCTGGCTCCACCCATGCTGAGTCCTTTGAAATTGAGGCCGTAGATAAAGTGACTGTATTTCACATTAGACAAATGTCTGCCTCATACTCCATTCTCCCCCGCCGTTTGTGAAAAAAAGCCATAACTAGCAATAGTTATGGCTTTTTTACTAATATTACATAAGTACAGGTGAGTAAACTTCCATCACAACACCTCTGTCCCTGAGCACCAACACATCGCTTGCTTCATATACATGGGCACCATCAGAAACTGTGTAGTTCAGCACGATGCCATCCCTTTCCTTGTTTCCCCAGCTATATTTCTTCGATTGAAATTCACCCGTTCCGCTAATTGTGTAAGGGGAATCTTCGGGTCCTGACACGGTGCAGGAATTACCATTGAAGGTGAGAATCAAATTAAGGGAGTTTTCCATTATTGCCGACTGGAAAAAAGTATTGATAGAAACCTGATATCTCCCTGATGTAATTAGCTTCAAGGTCGGATATTTTTCCACATACTTTTCAGTGTTGTAGCTGGTACTTTCTACCACAGCGCCGCTAAGATTTTTCACCTGGCTGGTGCCGTATCTAAAATAAGTACCGTGAAACTCGTTAATGTATTTTACCGCAAACATGGTGAAATTTTTCGGTGCCACGTTCCATTGAGAAGCTACGCGTGGATCTGCATTTGGATTGGATGAATTTCCCACCAAAAGGGTATCCACATCATTGGAGCTTACCAATCTAATGGGAACAACATACGTTCTTTTAATTGCGTCAGGGTCATTGAAAAAAGCATCAGTCAATTGGACCGCAACTCCTCCGTTCATTTCTCCCTTGGGAACAATTATTTTGTTGTCGCTTAAACTGTAGTAGCTCTGCGGCAAAGCTTTGATTTGATCACCCCCTGCAGTAAAAAGAATGTCGTTGCATAAACTGTTATCAACTTGTATATTGAATGTGCGATCTTTTTCATTGGCGTACACACCCCCAATGGCGGCTGATATCAGAAATTTATGTTCGTTGTCATTGGAATTGTCGTAGATATAATCTCCTAGTATCAGGGTCCTCACAGGGAATTGATAGGGGAAGTAACCTGATGTGTACAAATAATCAGGATGATCTATGTCGAAATTCTTACAGGATGTAAGACCTGCAATTAAAAGAACCGACAGGAATACTATTTTCTTCATTGCTTTATTAATTTTTTAAATTTTACCATCCGGCATTCTGAGTTATTCCGAATTTTACCACATCATTATTGGGAATCGGACCGTAGTGCATATACTCGTTATCATATGCCCGCTCCTCTACTGTAAAGTAGGAGTAAGATCCTTGATTAATATGCACACCTTTAACGGCTTCCGTCAGATCCATTTTCCATCTTCGGAGGTCCCAAAAACGGAATCCTTCAAAACAGAGTTCAAGTCTTCTTTCATTCTGTATCAGTGCACGCATGGTTTCCTTATCGGAGATTGAAAGCAGATAAGTATCGGGCTGCTTGATGCCGGCTCTTTTACGGATTGCAGCGATGACATCTTTTGCGGTATAACCATAATCACTATTTACAGGTCCCCATGTTTCGTTGGCCGCTTCGGCGTAATTAAGAAACATTTCGGTATATCTGATGTGTGTATTAAAATGCTTCTGATCGGATGCGGAAGTGGGGTTTGCGTTCACATCTTCCCTGAGGAGCTTTTTCAGATAATAACCTGTTCTAGTGGAGTTTGATACTGAATCCACGGCATTTACACCGCCACCTATGCCTGTTTTGATGGTGCTACCTTTGTATTTGCTGCCATCATAGATGATGTATAGATCCAACCTGGGATCTCTGTTTGCATAAGGGGAGGAAGGGTTGTATCCCGATTCAGGATGGGTAATCGGATATCCGGTGACCGTGGGAAATGCATCTACCAGGTTTTGTGAAGGATTAATCTCGCCGTTCCCATACAATGAAGGAGGGAAGTTGTCGACTTCTTTTGCTCTGTTTGTATAAATAGGTCTTCTCCACATCATTTCCGGTATATCTTTCTTGTCGCCGCTATTCAAATCCGCATTATCAATTTGTGCTTTCAGATAAAACTGATGTCCTTTCGGGTCTAAACCAGCAATTCCACCGATATCATCCAACAATGCTGCATGATAATCGGCCGCTTTCTTCCATAAAGTTGCGTCATTGTTGGGGTTGAAAGCAGGGCTTGCTACCAGGAGAGCCAGGCGGGCTTTCATCGCATTGACATGTCTGCCGCTCATCCTCTGTTGGGTATAATCGCCAAAAACAGTGTTGTATTGATCGATATTCGATATGTCACTGAAAATAGAAGACAAGTCAGAAAGGCTGTTTTGATTTCCATAATCCAGAGGAATGTATTTCAAAGCTTCATCCAGGTCTGCATAGATGCTGTTGATATACTCATCCAAAGGGGATCTTGATTTACTGAAATCGGCTTCTCCGACGGGGTAGCTGTCCAATACCTGCAATCCCAGCAATTGACCGTTGGGATCCATGCCCCCGTGATTCCGTAGCAGGTAATATTTAAAGAGCCCTCTTAAAGCATAAGCTTCTCCCGTTAACCTGCGGATGTATAAATCATTCAGTTCTTCATCGGTCCACTTCCAGGGTACGTCATTCACGATAGTCAGGAACTCATTGATGTAAGTGATGGCCCTGTTCGAGTTAGTCCACAGATCCTGGGGATTATTAAGAGCTGACCACTCGCCTGTTGCCATTCTCATGAATGAACTGAAACGATCATTCGTTACGGCATCGTCGGTAGCGACTTCATCGAATCGGTAATCATTGGTCGGTATGAAGGTGTAGGCCCTGATAAGCAACCCTTCAGCAAAGTTAGGATCATCAAAGACACGATCAAAGGTACTGTGATTGTCATTTTCCGGCTCCAGCATTGTACACGCGGGGAGCGCCAAAAGTAATCCTAAGAATAAAAAATATATCGTTTTAAATTTCATAATGTATCATTTAAAATTTTGTTCTAAATCCTACGGAAAATGTGCGGGTATAAGGATCTCCCCCAACTCTTGTTTCCCTTATTTTTCTATTCTTTGCAAACTGATACACATTGGATGCATCCACGAACAGGTCAAAATGCGACATCTTCAAAGGTTTTGTGATGAATTCAGGCATTTTGTATGTCAATTGAATGGTGCGTATCTGGAAGTAGTCGTTGTTGTACATCCAGTAGGTGGATCTTCTTGAATTGTTGTTGTTGGCAAGAGAACTTAATCTTGGGTAGGTTGCTGTAGCTGCCGTTTCCGGAGTCCAGCTATTCAAAACCACTTCAGAGTATTTATCGCTTCCGTCAACCCAGTAATAGTTTCCTTCCATGAAGGTATCAGCTCCTGCACGTCCTTCGCCCAATGCATACAAGCTTAGGTTTTTATAAGCAACTTTGAATTGCAATCCTGCTGACAGCGGAGTCTGCCATCTTCTCAGATATACTTCATCGTTTCCATCAATGATACCATCCCCATTTTGGTCTTTGTATTTGATGTCACCGGGGCGAACAGTGCCAAACGACTGTATCGGACTATTGTCTATATCTGCCTGATCTTTAAATAAGCCCAATGCCTCCAGACCGAAGGTGGCATCCTTGGGATGTCCTTTTCTGTATCGGTATGCATCCTCGTAGACTTCATCAACTACCAGTCTCTTTGACGTTACATACAATGTGTTCAGTCCAAGCATGAAACTCCAGTCGCCAACCGATTTATTGAAATTTACTCCCACTTCCAGACCCGTATAGCTGTCCTTTTCATAGTTTTCGTAGGGAATAAAGTCGTTGTAATAACCGGGATACCTTGTATAGGGCCGGGCTATCAGGTCGCTGTAGATGTCATAGAAGAAGTTGGCGTTCAGACCGATCATCTTGTCAAAAAACAGTCCTTCCATTCCTAAGTTCAAGTCTTTTCTCTTGGCAAATCCCAGATTAGAATTTATTTCCCTATTGGACATGACGCCACTTCTGCTTCTGGTACCTTCATACCAGTTATAGCTTCCTGAGGTACCGTATACATTGTCGTAATAGAAAAATCCGTTAATGGGTATATCAGAGTTTAAAATTCCACCCGATACTCTCAATTTTAGCAGATCAACATTGTCCACAGAAGAAAGGAAGTCTTCAGAGTTCATCATCCAGGATAGGCCGAGTGAAGGAGAAAAACCTCTGTTCTTACCGGGTGCCAGTTTCACGGAATTTACGTAAGCGCCGCTAAAATCAACCAAATATTTCCGGTCGAATGTATATGCTAAACGCATACCGAGGTGTGCGTGTTTTACTCCCTGAAAATCATTTAATTCCTTGAAGAGGCTTCCATATCCCAACAGCGATGCGGAAATATTGTGCAGATCATCAAACGTTCTGTCATAATTGAGAAGGCCGTAGAATCCGATTCTCCTTCTGAAGTAAGTATTTCCAACGCTCTGGCTTCCCGATTTGGCATCTTTGCCATACTGTTTGAGGTCGATAATTTTGTCTTCACCTGCTACGTCCGACCATACCGGCTCGTACACGGAGTACTGATTGGCAACTGTCTGGTCGTATCTGGTATAATAATCAAAACTAATATTGGTATGAAGTGAGAGTCCTTCTGTCAGCATATCCAAATCAAAATTGATTCTGTTATTAAAAGAGAATTTTCTATCGATTCTTTCAAACACGCCTCCTGCATAGCCGCTTCCAAAAGGTGAAGTTTGGCGATTGATATGGCCTCCGAGTAAATATTGTCCATCCACATCAAATTTTCTACCCAACAGCAGCGAGTTTTCCGGATCAATCATGCTGATCGGAATGAGCGGGGTATAGTCGTTCGGTTTTAGATTCTGTGCATCCCCAAAATAACTTCCACGGGGTCCACTGTCGGTACCAAAGAGTGCGGTAGCATCAATGGAAGTATCGATCCAGTCGATAATTTGAAGATCCACATTTCCTCGTACATTGAAAGTGTTGTATCTTGCTTTGGCACCTTGTCCGAAATTTAACCATCCACCCAACGAGTTCATGCCAAAATTCAGATAATATTTGGCGGTCTGATTTCCACCTGAAAACTCGCCGTTCAAATCCACGTAAGGTCTGAAGGATCGCACATATTCATCGGAGTAATAATCTACATCGGGATATCTGTATTTATTCCCGTTGCGATAATTTCCAATCATCTCTTCGCTGTATTGCGGATCCAAACCATCATTTTTGCGGGCCTGATTATAATAGGTCATATAATCGGCAGAATTCAAGTATTTGGGTAATGCCAACGGTGTTGAAACCCCATAATTTACCGAAATATTCTTCCTGTTTTCATTCACTTTCCCTCGCTTCGTGGTGATTAAAACCACGCCGTTGATGGCAGAACTACCGTACAAAATGGCAGCATTGACATCTTTCAGTACTGTGATGTCTTCAATTTCCGACAAACGGAGACCGTCTATATCCCGAGGCAATCCGTCCACGACAAACAAAGCATTACCCGAGAGTGTGCCACTTCCTGTGATGTCAGCTACATCGATGCTGATTCCAATACCACGGATATTTGTATTTCCGAGCATACCCAAGGTGCGACCTGCCAGCACGTCGCTTGCCCAAATTGAATTGTCCAACTCGTTGATACTGGAAGCTTTCAGCGAGCTTATTGCACCCACAATGTTATCTGTTCCTATTCTTTTGAATGCAATATTCACTGAATCTTTCTTTTCATCCTCTTCGTTGCTTGTTGTCGAATAAGCCCTTTCTCCAGTAGAAAAGGTATAATTTGCTACAGCAGAATGGAATGTGGAAAAGAAAAACAGTATGGAAACAAGTATTATATGATAACTTTTCATTACTTCTGAAAATTATTTAATTAATAAATCGAATTACCATCCCGGATTTTGAGGGAATCCTTCATATTGTTTAGTATACTTAACCTGTATGGGTAGCCAGTTGTGTTTTTTCTCCACAGTTCTTCTTACGATCACTCTCTCTTTGATATTGATTGGTTTGCCGTCAGAACCCCTGTCAAAATCAATGGCTGTTTTATCCAGATAACGGGGATCTCCATTCCTGTTCCATCTTCGCAGGTCGCAAAAACGGGCACCTTCCATGGCCAGTTCCACAGCTCTTTCCCTGACAATTTCTTCAAAGAAGACGTCGTTGTTAGCTGTA
Organism: uncultured Proteiniphilum sp.; assembly: GCA_964602395.1. GTDB lineage: Bacteria > Bacteroidota > Bacteroidia > Bacteroidales > Dysgonomonadaceae > Proteiniphilum. The sequence goes on from CAZRRC010000043.1 coordinate 15,155, forward strand.
TATTTTGTAGTCAGATTAGGTAACTGTGCTCTGTTTCGGATCACGTTCAACGCCTGTGCAGCTGTCAGGGTATAGTTACCGGAGGTCGCACCGGGACTGCCACCTGGGCTAAAAAGTACAGCTTCTGCATACATCAGATAGATGTCGGCAAGTCTCAGGTACGGAACGTAAGCCTGCAGACTGTTAGCCTGTGAAGTACTGAATTTAGAACCCATGGGGACAAATTTTTTCCAGTAATAACCGGTCACACTGGGAGGATTGATCTGCGATCTGTGTCTTCCGTTGTTGTACAATTGTGCGTACTTGTCGTCGGCAAGGGAACTGTGAATCCTGTCGCCGTCTTTTACCACCTCTTGGTAGAAACGAGGGTCTCTTCCTGTCCAGGGATCATCAGGATTATAGCCGGAATCCGGATCATCAATCGGCAGTCCATTGGCCATTCCATAATTTTGGACATAGTTGTGTGTTGGTACATCTGCGTCAGAACCGCTATTCAGACCGAAAGAGGAAGGCACCGTGGCTCCGAGAGCCGACCATCTTACGCGTCCCCTGTCGTAGATGGTGGGCATCATGATTACCTCTGTGCCTCCGGGTCGCTGCCAATTATGGCGCCAGAAGTTATCAGTCCTTGTGCTCCAGCTTTGTAATTTGTATATACCCGTTTGGTCGGCCAGGGTGAGCAGTTCTCCGAAAGCTTTCGCAGCCTGAGCTGCCAATTCAGGATCATAGGCATTGTTGCCAGTGGCCTCTTCATTGATCATGGGGCTGGCTGCATATAGCAGTGATTTTCCCAAATATCCCAAGGCGTGAAACTTGTTGATTCGATCCTGGTTGTGTCCCAAAGTTGTCTGACCGGGTACGGATTGGTCCCAGTGATTTGGAAGTAAATCGGCTGCAGCCCTGAAATCCGCTGCCATTAGTTTTGCGGTTTCCTGGAAGTTGAGTCTCTTAAACTCTTCGGTAATTAGGCTCTCGGTTGGATCAAGCACCCGATTGATATAGGGCATACCACCCCAGTAGCGGCAAATTTCAAAATAAAACCAGCCTCTGAAAAAGAGAGCCTGTCCCTTGAGGTGGTTCTTTTCTTCTGGCGTACCTTCAAAAAGACCTTCCTCGTCAATTTTTGCCAACGCCAGGTTAGCAGCTCTGATTCCATACCAAGCCCATTCCCATACTCTTCTGTCACGTGGGTTCAAGCTGGTCGCGTTGGCTGTTGTTCCATAGAAATAAGTCTCGTTACCCCAGTAGTTGCCAGTATCAAAGGCATATACTTTGTTGTTTAATGTTTCATCGGCAAATGAATACTTATTCCAGGCGCCTCCTTTATCGGGGTCCATGATGCAGTTATACATCTGCTCCACGAAACCCTGGAAGCTGGTGAAATTACCGAAAACATCCTTTTCAGAAAGGTCTGCTTCCGGGGCTTTGTTCAGATAATCTTCACAGGAAAATGCAGTAAAAAGTGTTGCAAATATCAGGAAGCTAAAAGCTATATGTTTTGTGATACTTTTCATAATTTTTTAAAAACTTAAATCGATTCCTAAATTGATTCTACGCATAGTGGGATAAGCACCTTGTGTATCACTACCCCCTGAATAGGTGTTTTCCCTGTCATCCGGTAAACGAGACCAGAAGAAGAGATTGTTGCCGTTCACGTAAATTCTCAGGTTGGAGATTCCCGCGTTTTTAACCCATGGAAGTCCCGTCAAGGAATAGGATATTTCTGCTGTCCTTAACCTGATAGAAGATGCATCTAACAGATAATAATCCCCGATGTTCTCTGCCTGTGTTTTCCATCTTGGGAGGAACGAGGTAGCATCCTGATTATCTTTTGACCAGTAATCTCTTACGTGGGCAAACAATATATCCGTATCATTATTGAAACTAGCTTGGGATACTGTTCGGTTTACATTGTTAAGTCCATAGACCTGTATGAACGCACTAAACCTCTTATAGGAAGTACCCAAGGTCAAGTTTGCCGTATTCTGTGGAACATTCGAATAACCAATTGGAGGGGTGTCTTCAGTACTCTTGATGATACCATCCGCGTTGAAATCCACGATGTTATAATATCCTGGAAGTTTTTGGAGATCATTATTTTCAGTAGGAACACTTGCGTAAATATCATCCCAGTTGTCGTAGAAACCGGCTCGCTTCTGCGCTCTGTTTTGACCAATCGGATAACCGGCGTTTTTCAGGTAATCGTATTGCAAGGGGGCATCATCTCTGAATATCACCTCATTTTCGTTGTGGGTCAGTGCGAGACTGGACCACATGGTTACGTCGCGATTGATTTTTTTGTTAAAGCCCAGTTCAATCTCAAAACCATTGGATTTCACCTGACCCAAGTTTGCGCTGGGAGGTGTCACACCAAAAAATGGAGGAATATTCCTGCTTCCGCCTGACATCAGGATATTGGTTCTGTCTTCCGTGTAATAATCGAAGTTCACAGAAAAGAGATTTTTTAATACGCTGAGCTCGAGTCCATAATTGTTTTTCAAGGCCGTTTCCCACTGAATATTCGGATTCCCTACCACCGATTCACGGTAAAAAGTGTAGGGACTGCTCCCGTTGCTTTGGTTATTTAACCGGGCACTTCCGCCGTAAGCAAACTGAGAAGAATAGAGCCATCTTCCGCCGCTAACGCGGTCGTCACCTACTTTTCCAATACTGTACCGAAGTTTCAAATTATCGATCCAATCCATTTTTTCAAAAAACTTTTCATTGGAAACAACCCAACCCAAAGCCAAAGAGGGAAAGAAATCGAAACGGTACCCGGGTCCGAACTGTTCTGAACCGTTGTATGCTCCGTTGGCTTCAAAGAGATATCTTGAATCATAATCGTAAGTTGCCCTGAAAACCCAGTCTTCACGGTAATTCTTGAACATGCTGCCGCGTGCGTATTCTTCGCGTTTGAAAACTCCCATTGCAGACACATTGTGGAGGTCAAATCTGCGTGCATAATTTAATTGACCTTGGTACATCATTCTCCTGAATACGGGGATGTATCCCGACCAGTTTGCATCGGAAATGGCTTCCTGGCGAATTGTCCATGGACGGACAATCCAGTCATACTCTTCGGAAGAGATAGGCAACAGGACGGTGTATTCACTTGGATCCTGATCAGGTCCTTCGTACAAATTCGGATAAATCTGTTTGAATGGTACATTGGTCGCAGATTCATTGGGGCGTATGCTGTTTGCATTATCATAAATTCCTCCTTCAGAGCGGATGCTGTTGTCATAAAACAGCGATGCTTTTGCCGTGAGTCCTTTCGTAATAAATTTTAAATCCTGCTCCAGACTCAGGTCAAAATTCAACTGCGTCTGGCGGGTTTGTCTGAGACCGATGTTGTATACAGCTGCCAAAGGATTCGCTGTGTTATTTCCACCTTCCTGATAAGCTCCCCATCTACCGTCGGGATGCATTGGAATAAACAGGTTTGGTGCAAGCATGTAGGCAGCAGCCCACATCCACTGGTCGGCTCTACTGGTACTCCCTTCGTTGTTATAGTTAGTGTTTTTCAAGCTATAAAAACCGGAAATATCCAGTTTCAACTTAGTAGTATTTGTCAATTGTGCATCAACATTGCTTCTAAAGTTAAACCGGTCGAAATTGTAATTCGGAGAATATCCTTTCCCGTTGTCATAATCTTCAAACATATCACCTTCATGCAAATAAGCCAGCGATCCAAAGAACTGTACAGCTTTGCTTCCTCCCCTGATGCTTAAAGTGGCACGGTGAGAGAATCCCAAATCTTTGAACATGGCATCTGCCCAATCTACGTTCGGATAAATCAGGGAGTATTCCGGTGATTGCGGACGTCTGTAACGCTGAACAATTTCATACGGAACATAGGCACTCCAGGAAGGCTCATTCAGTGAAACCTCTCTCTCGATCATCTCATTTTTGGCCATCATGGCTTCATAAGAGTCCAGTTTTTCAGGCAACTTTGAGATCATTTGTCCCATGGAGGTGTAATTGAAATTCAGGGTGGTTTTACCTACCTGTCCTCTCTTTGTTGTAATCAGAATAACTCCGTTAGCTCCCTTCACACCGTAAACTGCAGTGGCAGAGGCATCTTTTAACACGGAGATGCTCGAGACTTCGTTCACATCCACATTGTTCATGTTTCGTTCCACACCATCGACCAGAACAAGCGGCTGTCCACCGTTCCAGGTATTTTGCCCACGGATGAAAATGTTTGTGGAGCTTTCCCCTGTCAATATTCCCCCGGGTTCACCCGATGAAGTGAGTGAAACGATACCTGGGAGCTGACCTGACAATGCTTGTGATATGTCGGTTACTGTCCCGATCTTTTGGAGATCTTCTTCACTGGCTATAGCTACTGAGCCTACAACCGTCTCTTTCTTTTGAACGCCATAACCAACCACAACTACTTCTTCCAGCAGCTCCGCGTCTTCCGACATTACAATGGTGATTGTCGACCTTCCTTTAACCGGAATTGACTGACCGAGCATACCCACGTAGGTTACTTCCAACGTTCCGTTAGAAGGAACATTGGGCAGGCTGAATCTTCCGTCGATATCGGTCACCGTTCCTTGGGTTGTCCCCTTTACCTGAATGGTCACACCAATCAGCGGTTCACCGTTAATATCACGCACGACTCCCGTTACTGTTCCGGTTTGAGAAAAGATACCCAGTGAAAATGTCCATAGCAACATGAACAAAATTCCTCTTGATAGAATTGAAATTTTACTTTTCATCTCATTTTTCCATTTGTTTAGATTAATAAAAAAAAATGTTTGTGTGAATATTTTTCCTGTATGTTGATTTGTTGATGTTATGGATGTATGTTAAAGTTGGGTAATATTTATTTCATAATAAACTGTGCACGTGGCCAAATCACCAAATAAACATATGATAATAATATTTTTATTTTCAGATTGTGTCTTGTTATTTTTATAATTTAAATAAAAACAGTGTTCTTGGCGAGATAAATGCTATTAATTTAGTTAATAAATTAATGCACTTTAAAAGTGATGCCTGGGTATTAATTTTTTATATCAATAAGTTGTAATAGCTCATTTTTACGAAACTGTGCTCAGACACAAAAGTAAACCAATTATTTGTATAAATCATAACAAATTGCTTAAAAAATATTAATTATAAGAGTGCAAAAGAATATCTGCTTCCCTATACAATAAAATAGGTCTGTTAATATTTTACATTGTAGTGGTTTTTTTGTGGGAGAAGCCAGAATGAAAATTAGTACATGATGTTATTGAACCGCTTGTAAAAGTCTACATTTTCCCGTGTGATGATGTCCAGCTGTACATAGTTTTGTTTTGTCACCGGTCCTTTGATAATCAGATGCTCAAGCAGGGTCTTCATGGCATAGAATCCTTGGTATTCAGGCTCCTGCCCGATCAGGTAATCGATTTGTCCCTTTTTAAGTGCTTCCACGTTGGCGGCAGTTAAATCCATACAGATCATTTTTACCCCCTCGATGTGATTGCTATCCAAGTAATCTGCGATGAAATTACCCCGTGAATTTAATACGACGATGGCAGGAATTTCTTTTTGACTTTGGAATAAACGCGAAAGATACATTTCGTTGTCCTCGGGAGAAGTGACTGAAAAGGGAATCGTCAGTATCAGGTTTGAACATCTGTTTTTTTCAAGATAATCGGTAAATCCCTTTTTACGGAGGATAGTCGTATTGGCGCTTTTGTCGCCGGTTCTGACTGCCTGGAAGATCGCAATATTTGCCTGATCAGGAATAATTGAGGTGATTAATTTGGCCATCATGAAGCCGCAGACATAGTGGTCGGCAGAGAAGAAAGCAAGAGGATAAGTTGAATCAATGGTTGAATCCACGAAGACATAAGGGATATCTCTTTGGTCCATCTTCTTGCAGAGGTTGATTGTTTCCTCGGTAAAAGTGGGCCCGATAATCAATGCATCCATTTCGAATCCGGCAATCTTTTCAAAAGTTTGTCGGCAGGAGTAGATGTCATATTGATTGTAAGTAAACACCCTTAAATCAATTTTAACATTTTCATATTCCTCCAATGCATGATGGATGCCGTTGTGGATGCTTTCCCAATATGCGCCGAGCGATATCTCGGGAGTGGTCACAACAATCTTATAACTTCTCTTTAAGGAAATAGCTGAAACATGGATATTGGGCTTGTAATTTACTTTCTCCAATACCTGTTCTATGGCTACACGGGCTTTTTCCGATACATTCCCGCGACTATGCAATACCCTGTCGACTGTGCCTTTAGAAACACCAGCCATCTTTGCAATATCGATAATTCGGACTTTCTTCTGCATGAGCGATTCAACAGTTAATGTAATCTTCTTACAAAGGCTTATCTCTTACAAGCTTGTGCTCGTGCACAAAGGTACAATTTATTTTTTTATACACAAATAAATTATTTTTGGCGATGTAATTGAACTTATTTGATCTCCACGGTATTGTAATATCCGTTTGTTACTCTACGTGATCAACTGGATCTGGGAGAACTGGAATTGGGAAAAGACCTGCGATGGGACTACTAGGATGACGGGTTGCGGGTTTACCTACCCGGTAAAGGAGGGGACTACTTACCGCAGTGGCCATGATGTGTGCCGGTTGGGATGGAAACCAGGAGATGAATCCCGGCATTCTCATCCGTCGGATTGGCATGCCACTGCCACTGCAATCCGTGCATGCCGGACCCGAATGAGTCGTTCTCTGCACGGGTAATGGGAGGGTAATAGAAGGGTAATGGGTCGTTATCTCCTTATACATATACGGAGGGATAACGGA
>CAZRRC010000044.1:0-21850 GCA_964602395.1 uncultured Proteiniphilum sp.
CATCAACACAAAGACAAGCTTCATATCTCCGTTTCTGCCTATGGACGCGATCTCCTTGTGGATGCAGGCCGATTTGCTTATACAGGAGAAGTAGCGGACAAATTCACTCCCTACGCACGGGGAAGTCAGGGACACAACGTCCTTCTTTTCGACCAAAAAGGACAAGGAGCAGGTCCGCTACTTGCTGAAGAACCTCTTTCTACAGAACAGTGGAAAATAACAGATTCCTATGACTATGCCAAAGGATCGTTCGACACTTTTCCGGGACTCGAAGGCAAACTGAAACACACACGCCACCTTTACTATTCACGTGGTTACTTTTGGATTGTAGTCGATGAAATTAAAACTGACAGGCCCCGGAAGATAGAGGCACTATGGCACTGGCACCCAACCTGCAAGGTGGCTGTAAATGGAAATAACGTATACACCGAAAATGACAGGGGTAACCTGCAGGTTGTTCCTGTTGGTAACCAGAATTGGGAGATTAATTTTATTGAAGGGCAGGAAAAGCCTGAAATTCAGGGATGGTACAGCAAAGAATACAATAAGTTTGAACCCAATGTGGCTTCCGTGTATACAACGCAGATCAAATCAGATAGTAAGCTTGTATGGCTTTTATTCCCTTCCGAAAAGGTTGAAACAGGTATCCTGGCTGAAATCACTTCTGAATCCCAGGAAGGAATTAAAGTGAGCGTAACAGATCAAAAGGGAAAAAAGTGGAATGTAATTGTTCCGCTCTAAGAATGCTCGTCATTCATGAATGAACCATGTATAGAAAAACTTAAATATGAATAAGATGAAAAAAGAACTGTTCTTGGTAATGGTAATGGTATTGGTTATCTCAACCCATGCTTTTTCTTATGAAAAAAGAGATATTCTCCAGGCAGAATCTAAAAAAATTGGATTGTCGGAGGCCCTTATAAAGGATTTCTCAGAAATTGGATTTCCTGATTACGCCGATCGAAAATTTTGGAACAAACTACCCGCTACCATCAGGCAGCAATATATTGAAGCAGCAGAGAAATATCTGGATTACAACTGGCCAGCAGTAAAAGCGACCGATTATCTGGAGATTATCAGATCGGGCGACCGTAGACAAGGGGCATACTCAGCACCCAGCGGGGCTCTCCAAGCACTGGTAATGGGTGAACTGGCAGAAGGAAAAGGAAGGTTCATCGACCAGATTGTGAATGGTGTCTGGTACTACAGTGAACAAACATGGTGGGGCTGGTCGGCTCACCTAACAGCCCAAAAAGCAAAACACGGCCTACCCGATGTGAATGAACCGGTGATTGATCTGGGTGTGGGTGAAATTGCCAATGTACTATCCTGGACATGGTTTCTTTTCAAAGATGAGTTTGATAAAATACATCCCTTAATATCACAACGACTGAAGCAGGAGATCATGAACAAGGCAGTAATCCCGTATTATGAGCGGGAAGACTTCTGGTGGATGGGATTTGGTTCACGGTCGGTAAACAACTGGAATCCCTGGACCAATCACAATATGCTCACTGCCATACTGATTTTAGAAGAAGATCAGCAAAAGAAAATCAAAAATGTTGAAAAGGTGATTCGTTCGCTCGACGTTTTTGTAAACAACTACCCCGATGATGGTGGATGCGATGAAGGTCCCTCCTACTGGGGAAGAGCGGGAGCATCGTTGTATCAATGTCTCGACTTGTTGAAAAGAGCGACCGGCGGAAAGTTTGATGTATATAATAATCAATTGATTAAAAACATGGGAAGCTATATTTACAAAGCATATATTGCATATCCCTATTTCATCAATTTTGCCGATGCGGATGCAACAACCGGAGGAAGAGCTTCTATAATTTACCACTACGGTAAAGACACAGGTGATCCGGAGATGCAGAAATTTGGCGCCTTCCTTGCACACAAGCAGGGATGGGGAGAGAAAAAACCAGGAGAGAAACCCGATGAACAGATCATGCAGCTTCTTTATCTGGATGAGATTAAAAATGCAGAGGCTGAGGAAGCGCTGGTTGGTGATTTTTGGTTGCCCGAAACCGAAGTTGCAGGAGGAAGAGACAAAGCAGGTAGCTCCGATGGATTCTTTTTTGCAGCGAAAGGAGGGCACAATGCCGAAAGCCACAACCACAACGACCTGGGTTCATGCGTGCTTTATATTAATGGCAAACCCTGCCTGATTGACTTGGGTAGAGAAACATATACCGCAAAAACATTCAGTAGTACCCGTTATGAAATATGGACCATGCAATCACAGTTCCATAATCTGCCAAAAATAAACGGTTATGATCAACTTGCCGGAAGAAATTATAAAGCAACCAATGGACAATTCAGTGCCGACAAAAAACGAGTTAAATTTTCAACCGATATTGCAGCAGCTTATCCAAAAGAGGCCGGCATAAAAAAATGGGAGCGTTCCTACCAGCTCGACAGGGGTAAACGGTTTATCATCAAAGATCAATATGTGTTCAGTCACATGCCGGAAAATTCCTCCACGTTGAACTTTGTCACTTACTGTAAAGTATCGCAAAATAAACCCGGAACGCTAACACTTCAGGGGGAAGATTACACGCTGGAATTGACCTACAATGCCAAAACAACAGATCCGGCAATTGAACTGATTCCGGTAACCGACAACGGACTGAAACGTTATTGGCCCAATGGCGTAACAAGAATTGTTTTTACCCAGAAAAATCCTAGCTTGAAAGGAGAAAACCAGATTACCATCATGAACAAATAATTACAGGGCAACAATGAAAAAAATATGCATAAAACTGGCTTTTTTGGCCTTTCTCTTGGCCTTTCATATCAGCCAGGCTACTGCTTCCGATTTTGATGTGATCAAAAAAAGGGTCATTGCCAACCTTCTGGAACAGAATATTCAAGACAAGGCAGTTGAGACGATGGTGAACACCATCAATCCAGATGGGACATGGTCACATATCGACTATGAAGATGTGTCGAATGAAGGCTTTCAACACAGTGAACATGCAGCCAATATGGTTACAATGGCCAGAGCATACAAAAAAAAGGGATCCGCTTTTTATAAAAGCAAAAGAGCAAAGCATGCCATCACACTGGCATTCAAGCATTGGGTAGATAACGATTATATCTGCGAAAACTGGTGGCACAATCAAGTAGGTACTCCCACCAATCTGGTGAACCTGATGCTGCTTATTGGCGATGAGTTACCAAAGGATCTGGTGGAAAAGGGACAACCGATAATCGGGCGTGCGCATATCGACGGACCAGGAGCACGACCGGGCGGCGACAGGATCAAAATCGCCGGTATACAGGCAAAAAATATGTTGTTCACGGGTGATAGCCAGACATTCAATGAGGTGATCAAGGTGATTGAGAATGAGATAAAATCAGTAGAATGGATCGGCAGAGAATACGGATATACCTTCAAACAGCATGAAGGCGGATTCTCCAATCGCTCGTCCGGCGGTCGTGGAATACAATACGACAACAGTTTTCATCACAGAACCGACGGTGTAAACAATACACTTTCTTATGGAATGGATTATGCCAATGCTTTTATTGAATGGGCAGTCTATACTGCCGGTACCGATTACGCTTTTTCCAGTGAGAAGATAGAAAAGCTAGTAGATTATTATTTAGATGGAATATGCAAGACAGCTGTTTTTGGAAAGTATCCCGATGCGGGCAAGAAAAACAGAAGTATAAGCCGACGGGGAGATCTGCGCCCCTACAGTGCGAAGAGTGCTGAAAACCTCCTCAAAACAACGAACTACAGAAGAACAGAATTACAGGAGATTGCAGATATACGGAACAACGGTATCAAACCGACTCTTTCACATGCCACTTTTTTCTGGAACACGGAACATTTTACCTTTCAACGTCCCGATTGGTTCACATCGGTGAGAATGTATTCCACCCGTACACACAATATGGAGGTACCTTACAACAGCGAAGGACTGTTAAACCATCACAGGGGCGACGGAGCCAACCACATTTCACGCACCGGAGATGAGTATTATGATATCTTTCCTGTTTTTGATTATCAGATGATACCGGGTACCACCATCATGCAAAAGGAAACATTACCCGATCCTGATCAGGTTCAGAAACTGGGACAGACCCATTTTGTGGGAGCAGTCACCGACGGAGTCTATGGGGCCGCAGCTTTCGACTTTAAAAGTCCGCATGATCCGTTGATTGCCCGTAAATCCTGGTTCTTTTTCGACGACGCATATGTTGCTTTGGGTAGCGGAATATCATGCACCCAACAGCTGCCCGTGATTACAACCCTCAATCAGTGTCTTCTCCGTGGCGATGTAATTTTGTCGGCAGAGGGGCGACAATCGGTAATCTCCAGAGGTGAAAAAAAATATGACAACGTCGATTGGGTGTTTCATGATGGAATTGGATATCTATTTCCCCAAAAGACATCTGTGGGAGTCAAGAACGACAGTGTAACCGGTTCATGGTGGAATATCAGCAAACAAACGAGCACCGACAAATCACCCGTTACCAAAGATATTTTCAAACTGTGGATCGATCATGGAAAGCGTCCGTCAGACGAGCTCTATGCGTATATCGTGGTACCAGCGGCCACACCGGAAAAGATGAAACAACTTCGTTCAGAAAGCCACATTGATATTCTCATGAACAGTCCGGAAATACAAGCGGTAAAAAATAAAGATCTGGAGATAACCCAAGCCGTTTTTTACAGGGGAGGTGAAATCACCATAAATGAAAACCTGCAACTGAGTAGCGATAACCAAGGAATCGTCATGGTAAAAATGAAAGAAGGCCGGCTTGCAGAAATATCGGTCTCCGACCCCAGTCGAGAACTGAACAGGTTCAACCTTTCTGTGTCAGCAAAAATTGATAAACAGGGAGAAAATTTCCGGACTTCCTGGGATGCAGGCCAGGGCACAACACATATTTCCATTGCGTTGCCGCAGGATAATTATGCCGGCGACAGTGTCACCATTCAACTCAATTAATTTACCCATGAAGATAAGATCTTTAATGTATTTGCTAGTGATCCTGTTTTTATTCATCGGGAGCACCTGCGATAAAAATGTACCCGATACAGAGAGCACAGTAGTCGAAAACAACAAAAGCGAACACCCACGTATCATGCTTCTGAAGGGTGAGGAAACGCAGATAAAGGAATTGATTGCCTCCGATGCCACGTGGAAGAAGATGCACAATACCATCATTGGGGAATGTAATGTAATCATCACCAAACCCGAATTGGAAAGGGTGATGACGGGAAGGAGACTGCTCGGTACTTCCAGAGAGTTGTTGCGGAGGGTCTTCTTTCTTTCATACGGATACCGAATGACCGCGAATAAGCGTTACCTGGAAAAGGCAGAGAAAGAAATGCTGGCTGTCTCCCAATTTACCGACTGGAACCCTTCTCATTTTCTGGATGTGGCAGAAATGACCATGGGAGTGGCCATCGGCTATGACTGGCTTTTTAATGAACTCCCTGAGAGCACCAAGGAAACGATAAAACAGGCGATTGTAAAAAAGGGGCTAAACCCCTCCAAAGAGAGTAAATATAACTGGTGGCTCAAAACCGAAAACAACTGGAACCAGGTGTGCAATGCCGGAATGACTTTTGGTGCTTTGGCGGTGCAGGAAAATTATCCAATATTGGCCAATGAAATCATCGAGCGAGCTTTCGCCTCGATCCCCCTTTCCATGGAAGTATATAAGCCGGAAGGAGTCTACCCGGAGGGATACGGATATTGGGGTTATGGAACTACCTTCAATATCCTGTTTATCTGCGCCGTGGAAAAAGCACTGGGAAGTGACCGGGGGCTTTCGCGTTCGCCGGGTTTTCTACAGACATCCGACTTCCTGAAACACATGATTGCACCAAGCGGCAAAAATTTTAACTGGTCCGACAACGGGCTAGGTGCAAACCTGAGTCCGGCGATGTTCTGGATTGCACAAAAAAGTGACAAGCCCTCAGTCTTGTGGTCTGAGAAAGAATTTTTGAAAATAGATGATTTTTCAAAATTCAAGGGCATCAGAGAGTTGCCTGCTATCATGATCTGGGCTAAAAATATTCCGCTGGATAAGATCACCGAGCCCGAAGAAAAATTCTGGTTTGGTCAGGGAACCAATCCAGTCGCGATGATGAGAACATCCTGGACAGATCCCAATGCCATCTTTCTCGGATTTAAATCCGGCTCACCTTCGGTGAATCATGGACACATGGATGTCGGCTCGTTTGTGATGGAAGCCGATGGTGTGCGCTGGGCATCCGACCCGGGCATGCAAAACTATGAATCTCTGGAATCAAAAGGAATGAGTATCTTTGGTAGGACGCAGGACGCACAGCGTTGGACAATTTATCGGATGAACAACCATTCACACAATGTGATCACAATCGATAACCAGCATCAGCAGGTGAAAGGGTTTGGAAAAATTGATGCATATTCCGATGCGGAAGAATTTTCTTATGTTGTCTCAGACATATCCTCAGTTTACGATGGTCAGATGAAACAGGTTGTAAGAGGTGTAGCCATGAAGGATGGCAAATATGTGGTTGTACGCGATGAAGTGGAGACCTTGGGGAAAGAGACAAAATTGAAGTGGGCGATGTTCACTTTTGCAGACGTCGAGTTGGGCGAAAATTCAGCCATACTGAACCAAGACAATAAAAAACTATATATCCAAGTCAAAAGTCCGTCAAATGTAGAAATGAAAACATGGAGTACAGTTCCCATAAACGATTATGATGCCCCCAACCCCGGTACGGTAATGGTGGGATTTGAATGTAATCTACCGGCCAATTCAAAAGCATCCTTCGAAGTATTGCTGATTCCGGAAAAATCGCGCAACAGCGCAACCTACACCGATAAAAATCTGAGAGATTGGTGAAGTCAAAAGAATAAACAATCCACTTTATAATAAATAGAATTAATGAAACTGAAATTCTTTATCACTGCATTTTCATGCATCACACTCCTCCTAGTGTCGTGTAAAAACGGCCAACAAAAGGATTTTGTAACCGACAATTTTAACTTTGCTACACAACAGTTGCAGTATGCAATAGATTTAACAGCCGAAGCCATCGACAAGGATACGAGAGACTCTGCCATGAGAGCCAGGCGCCCTTTGTTGAGTCCGAGAACGCTAAACGAGGACGGCGCACTGAAGGTGGTGCATGCACACGACTGGACAAGCGGATTCTTTCCGGGGGAGCTTTGGTTTATGTATGAAAAAACCAACGATCCGGCATGGAGAGAAAAAGCCATACAGTTCACAGAACCACTGCAGGTGTTAAGACATCACACAGGAACACACGATCTGGGCTTTATGGTGTACAACAGCTTTGGTAACGGATTACGCCTCACCAACAATGTCGGCTATAAGGAGATTATCCTCGATGCGGCACGATCCTTGTCATCTCGATATAAACCCGGCGCAAAGATTATACGCTCCTGGGATCACAACCAGGATAAATGGCAATGTCCGGTCATCATCGACAACATGATGAACCTGGAGTTATTGTTCTGGGCATTCAGGGAAAGCGGTGATTCCACATTCTACCAGATTGCGGTCAACCACGCAAACAGCACCATGCAGAATCATTTCAGGCCAGATTACAGTACTTACCATGTGGTGGATTACGACACCATCACCGGAGAGGTATTGAACAGGCACACACACCAAGGTTACGCACACGAGTCCACATGGTCGAGGGGACAAGCCTGGGCACTCTATGGCTATACACTCATGTACAGAGAGACCAAAGACCCTGCCTATCTTGATCAGGCACATCACATTGCAGCCTTTATCTTCAATCACCCCAATCTTCCGGAAGATCTCATTCCATATTGGGATTTTAATGCTCCTGAAATTCCCGACGAGCCCAGAGATGTTTCCGCCGCGACCGTTACCGCTTCGGCACTGTATGAACTAAGCCTTTACGAAGGAGAGCAAGCCAGTCAGTACAAACAGTGGGCAGATACGATCCTGGAAAACCTTACACTGAGCTACCGTGCTACCCCTAACGCAGATGGAGGATTTCTGCTACTACATAGTACCGGAGCAAAATCCTTAAAATCGGAAATTGACGTACCTTTGGTATATGCAGATTACTACTTCCTGGAAGCATTGCTCAGAAAAACAAAGTTAGAGGCCGACCAACCATTGTTCTAAAAAAAGAAGACATAAAAGAAATACACAGATCAAACATCCATGTGATGTGTTTTCACAGAAACTGCTTCTGTTGAAGTAGATTGAACCTGATAAATTCATAATTAAAATTTTGCGAAAAAATCAGTCTTTTCATTAGGTAAAAGACTGATTTTTTCGCATCTTTGTTCAAATACAATCGGGATTTTGTTTTTTTAGATTACCTGTGTATGGCAAGAAGGAGTCGACCTTTATTCCGGTATTTTACCACTACGTCCGCTATATTCATTATATGGTTCCATGTACTTTTCGCCCATGGACAGAACGATGTTTATTTCTCAAAAATAGGCATTGAAGAAGGTCTGTCTCAACTTTCTGTCATGACAATTTACCAGGATGAATTGGGCCGTATGTGGTTTGGCACCCGGGAAGGATTAAATATTTACGATGGCAACAAGATTACCATCTTACAACCCAGAGGAAAACCAGGAAACGCATTATCTGGAAATCTGATAAAGGAGATTCAAGGCGACGCTCAGGGCTCAATATTTATACATACCCAGAATGGTATCGATCGATATGATCTTAGAACAGAAGCCATCACACCCCTCATCACAATACAGGTCAATGCGATGAGTTACGGCAACAGTAGCCTCTGGTATGCAAAAGACAACCGGATTTTTCAAGTCAGCCATGGCCAATCGTCCTTTTTCAGCGAAGTCGACAGCAACGCACAGATCACAGCTATCCTTCCGGCTTCTCGCAACCGCCTGTATGTGGGCACAATCGCCTCTGGGATCTTTGTGATCGATCAAAACAAAAATATAGAGAGGCTGCTTCCTGACTGCAGCCGTGTGGCATCTCTTTTCGAAGATTCTGGGAAAAATATATGGGTAAGTACTTGGGAAAATGGCGTATACATGATCAAGACGAACAATACTATTGTGAATTTTCGCCAATATCGGAAAGATCCGACGGAGGGATTGTCTTCAGATTTTACAAGAGCCGTATGTGAGGACGAGAATGGGGATATATGGATTGGCACAAAGGAAGGATTAAGTAAACTTGACCATTCTTCGTCACGGTTTTATCATTACGATTCCGAAATAAATAATGACAAAAGGCTTTCCAATGAATCGGTCTGGTCACTTTACAAAGACAATCGGGGAAACTTGTGGATAGGCACTTATTTTGGAGGAGCAAATTATTTTAACCCAAAATCCGGAGGCTACACCTTTCATGATTTAGCCAATGGATCTTTTGCTAACAAACCCTTCCCCATCATCAGTGAAATAATTCCTTACAATGACAGTACCACTTTTCTCTGTACCGAAGGAGACGGATTAATCCTGTATAACACTCGGAATAAAACATACGCTCAAATAGCTGCACTGGGAAATGACAACATCAAGTCGGCCTGGCTCGACCGGGATGAGGACCTCTTGCTATTGGGGTTGCACCTTGGAGGGCTGGTTACACTGGAGCTAAAGAATATGCTGCTAAAGAGGTACAATCCCATACGGGTAGGACTCGATCAATCCAATATAGTAAGAAGAATTCTGCCCTACAAAGATCAATACATCATTGCGACCTACAATGGCTTGTACCTCTTCGACAAGGAGAAAGAAACATTTTCGGTATTCTCCGAACAATTGCATCAGCATGTAACCTTTTTCGTGGATGTGGCCTTCGATAACGAAAACAATTTGTGGGTAGCTAGCAGAGGCCTGTTTAAATACAACATGCTAACAGGAGAAGTGCAACAGTACTTTCCTGACCCCAACGATAACCGGTCATTGAGCAATATAAACATCACCAAATTATACCTTGACTCCGCCAATAGAATATGGATTGCAACAAGTGGTGGAGGTGTGGACCTATACGATGCCCACTCAGATTCATTTCTCCGATTTACGTCCCAAAATAGCAATCTGAAGAACGATTATATCAGCAACATGATCGAATCCCCCCTTGGTTATATTTACCTGACAACAACCCGTGGGTTGTCATACATCAATCCGGCGAACAATGAAGTGACCAATTTTGCTTCAAACGATGGCATCACATTGAATTCATTGTTTAACGGAGGAATAACCGTGATGCCGGATGGCACAATATACGTGGCAGGAATGAACGGAATGGTTTCATTTGATGAACAGGAGATACTGGAAATACCGGAACCGGTTAATCTCTATTTTTCAAACCTGTGGGTAAATAACCGGGAAGTGGCAACGAACGATCCTACGGGATTATTGAAAGAGATACTGACTTTTTCACCCCGGTTAAAATTTAACCACCAGCAGTCGATCCTTAAGTTCGAATTTTCTTCCGATCACATAACCGCGCTCGACCGATACCGTTATCAATACCGGATAAAAGGTCTGTCAAATGAATGGGTGCCCCTCAGAGAAGGACTTCATGAAGTGAACCTAATGAACCTCGATGCCGGAAATTATCTGCTGGAACTCGTTGCTATTTCTTTGAATTCCAAGATAAAATCAGGTGAAACCTCGATTGCTTTTCGCGTCACCCCCCCCTTTTACAAGAGTACTTGGGCGTATTTACTCTACCTGTTGGCTGCGCTGAGTTTAATCCTCTTATACGTGAGATACATAAAATATAAAGTCAGGCTGGAATCATCGCTAGAATATGAGAAAAAAGAAAAAGCACATATTGAAGAGATCAATCAGTCGAAACTCCGTTTTTTTACCAATATCTCCCATGAATTTAGGACACCGCTCACATTAATTACCAGCCAGGTAGACATGCTCTTACAACAGAAAAAACTACAGCCAGAGGTGTCAAACAGGATTCAAAGCATAAGCAGAAATGCTGCACTAATGACACGTCTGATCAACGAGTTGCTCGAATTCAGGAAAATCAATGACAAAAAGATGCCGATCAAAGCGGGTGAATACAATATTATTCAATTTGTCCACGAAATATACTTTTCCTTTGAAGAATATGCCAAAGCAAAAAAAATTGATTTCTCATTTCAGGCAGAGGACGATACGATCTTACTATGGTTCGATCAGAATCAGATGCAAAAGGTCTTCTTCAACTTAATATCCAATGCATTTAAGTATACACCGAAAGAGGGAAAAATAATCGTCAGCATCTCGCAGGATGATGAAAAGGTATATGTTTCCATCAAAGACAGCGGCATCGGTATCTCTCCGGAAAATAAAAATAAAATATTTGATCAGTTTTATCAAATCAACACCGTTCCTGAATCCATCGGTACTGTAGCGGGGACGGGACTGGGGCTCGCACTGACAAAGGGGATCCTGGATGCTCATCATGCTGAAATCATACTTGAAAGTGAAGTAAACAAAGGGAGCAATTTCAACATCATTCTCCTGAAAGGATCTGCACACTTCACTGAGGAGGAAAAAATAATCACCGAAGATCTGGATCAGATAAGTATCCGTAAAATCAAAGACTATCTGTCCGAAATCAGCTATGATCTAGAACCGGCTTCGGGAGACGACGGAACAGGCGATCAGGAAACAAAAAACTCCATCCTCATTGTGGAAGACAACGAGGAGTTGTTGCAGGTTTTGTATCATGTTTTTGAACCTGTATACCATGTTTTTATGGCCCGTAATGGGGAGGAAGGACTGGCAAAAACAATTGAAAAGCAACCGGATATTGTGTTGAGCGACCTGATGATGCCCCTTATGTCGGGAAGTGAAATGTGTTTAAAGATAAAAAGCAATTTCACCGTTTGCCACATCCCCGTCGTTTTACTCACAGCTCAAACGGCTATAGAATCTAACATAGAGAGCCTTAAACTGGGCGCCGACGATTACATCACCAAGCCTTTCGATATAGCGCTGCTCATGGCCCGCTGCAATAACTTGCTGAATGGGAGAAGGATACTGCAGGAAAGATTCGCTCACTCTACGGATATAAGCCCCTACACCCTTGCTTCGAATGAAATGGACCGCGACTTTTTGGAAAAAGCAAACAGGATCATAGAAGATAATATGTCAAATCCTGATTTTGGGGTCAACGAATTCTCGCAGGAAATGAATCTGGGTAGGACAAGCTTATTTAACAAAATTAAGGGGATCACGGGCCAAACACCCAATGATTTTATGATCACCCTGAAAATGAAAAAAGCCACTTTTTTATTGACAAACAACCCTGAATTAAATATTTCTGACATTACCTACCGTCTTGGATTCAATTCTCCCAAGTATTTCTCAAAATGTTTCAAGGAACAATTTGGTATGACCCCCTCAGACTATAAGTCGTTGCACACATTGAATTGATAAAGAACGAGTTTATTGCTTGATTATTCAAACGTCAAATCTCTCGACCCCGTACGAAAAAGGAACTTTTTCGTACTTTTTTGCCCCATCCTATCAATTACTTGCATTTATCTTTGTTGCGAGAACAAAATTTAAAGCCCAAAACTTTAAATCTTTTTTAATTTAATGTCAATAAAAAAACAAATCTAAATGAAAGTAATCAATCTAAAAACAATGACGTTTGTCTTGTTCCTATTGCTTCCGATATCCTTATTGGCGCAAGTCAATGTTTCTGGTATCGTATCAGACGAAAGAGGAGAAACACTCCCGGGAGTGAATATCCTCATTAAAGGAACCACAAAAGGGACAGTAACAAATTATGACGGGGAATTTACCATTCAGGCAACTCCGAGTGATGTGATTGAAGTTTCTTATATAGGTTTCGACTCCCAGGAGATCTCTGTAGGCAGTCAGAAAGAGATTAAAGTCGTCCTGCATGAATCTTCCATACAAATTCAGGAGCTCGAAGTTGTTGCCGTAGGGTATGGAGATGTGAGAAGAAAAGACCTCACCGGATCGGTGGCCAAGGCCGACATGTCAGAAATTATCAAAACTCCCGTAAACAACATCGCCCAATCGCTGGGAGGACGGATAGCCGGTGTGCAGGTATCATCAAAGGATGGTGGCCTGGGTGATAACTTTAGCATCACGATCAGGGGCGCTGGTTCATTAACGCAAAGCACTGAACCGCTTTATGTTGTAGATGGATTTCCCTTGGAATCAAGCAATATGGGATCGCTGAATCCAAACGATATTGAATCTATCGACGTCTTAAAAGATGCTTCGGCGACAGCCATTTACGGATCGCGTGGCGCCAATGGGGTAGTGATCATCACCACCAAAAAAGGAAGTGCCGGAAAACCACGTATTGAATACAACGGCAACGTGACGATAAGCAACATTGCCAAAACACAGGAGCTACTCTCCGGGTATCAATTTGTGGAGTTACAGCAGGAAATCATGAATGAGGAAGATTTCACGCTGAACTACCTGCGCAACGGAAAAACACTTGCCGATTATTTAACTGAACCGGAATATGACTGGCAGGACGCTATTTACAGGACTGCCGTCACCAACAATCACTATCTGTCACTTTCTGGCATGCAGGGCGATTTGCAATATTCCACTTCAGGATCCTATCTGAATCAGGAAGGAATCATCGTCAACTCAAGTTTAGATAAATACCAGGGCCGTGTGAGCCTTGACCAGAAATTATTCAATGACAAACTACGCTTACGCGTTATTTCAAATGCCAGTCGCACTGTAAGAAACGGAGCTGACCCCACAGGTGGATCCACCTCAGTAAGTAACGCACTGATGTACAGCGTATGGGGATATCGCCCCGTATCTCCCACAGGTTCAAACCTCTTAGAAGAACTGTATGACGACGCCGTTGAAATGACCGAAGATTACCGGTTTAACCCGGTCTTGTCGGCATACAATGAATATCGCAAAACCACCACCGATAACTTCAGCATCAACGGGATGGCAGAATATGAAATCATAAAAAATCTGCGTTTCAGAGCTACGGGTGGTTACCAGCTGGTTAACTACACCAACGAACAGTTTAATAATTCAAGGACCAAAACAGGTTTTTATCACGACAAGAACTCTCAATACAGAGGAATCAATGCATTTTACCGTCAGTCGAACACCGAAAGGCTTCTGAATGAAAATACATTGACCTACCAGTTTGGTAAAAAAGGACACAATATAAATCTATTGGGTGGAGTCACCTTTCAGAAAGAGAGTTATTACGATCATGATATGACCAGTACGTTTATCACCAACGAGATTTTCGGGATGGCCGGATTTGGAAAGAGCAGCAGTGTACCTTCAGTGGGATCTTCCAAAGGAGAAAATACACTCTCTTCCTATCTTGCCAGGGTGAACTATAATTACCGTTCCAAATACTATGTAACTGCATCGTTCAGAGCGGACGGATCATCCAAATTTGCTCCGAAAAACAGGTGGGGATACTTTCCCTCCACATCATTAGCATGGGCATTCAGTCGCGAAAATTTTCTGAAAGACAATGAGATTCTGACTAATGGAAAACTAAGACTCAGTTACGGTGAGACGGGAAATAACAGGGTAGACAATTATGCCTTCAGAGGAATGCTGGCAACAGGTGATAATACATTTTATCCGTTCGACAGCAACAAATACATCGCTTATCTTCCTACAAACATGCAAAATGAAAACCTGAAATGGGAAACGACCGAGCAATACAACGTTGGAATCGATCTGGGTTTCTGGAATGACAGAATAAGCTTCATTGCTGACTACTACATCAAGAACACCCGCGACCTGCTTTTACAGGCCGACCTGGCTCCTTCATCGGGTTATACCTCCGCGATGATGAACATCGGCGAATTACAAAACAAAGGATTTGAATTCTCCATTCAGACCGCCAATATACAAACAGAAGATTTCCAATGGAGCACGGCATTTAATGTTTCATTCAACAAGAATAAAATCAGCCGGCTGAACGATAATCAGACAGCCATGACCAATTCGGTATACTGGGATAATAAATACAGAACCATGCCTGCATACATTAGCCCTGTGGGTAGTCCCGCCGGATTGATGTACGGATATCTGTACGAAGGAACGTACAAACAGAGCGATTTTAATATTACAGAGGATGGAAACGGTGCAACCGTTTATACCCCGAAAGAGGGAGTGGTTTTGTTCTCCAATCAATCGAGACCAGGCGACCCACGCTACACCGATATCAATGGAGACGGAGTGATCAATGACGAAGATAAAACCATGATCGGAGAGGGACATCCCAAAGCAATCGGTGGATTAAACAACTCCTTTTCCTATAAAAATTTTGATCTGAGCTTCTTCTTCCAGTTCAGCCTGGGTAATGACCTCTTGAATGCCAACCGCATGATGTTTGAAAACCCGGCGGGAAAGAGACATACAAACATGTTTGCTACCTACGCCGACCGCTGGACAGAAGAAAATGCATCGAGTGATATTCCCCGTTCCAAGGCAGTTGGTTCACAGGAGTATAGCAGCTTGTACATTGAAGATGGTTCTTTCGTCCGTTTGAAATCGCTCTCTCTCGGATATAACTTCCAGCCAGCACTGCTCTCCAGATTGCATATTGCTGCGGCAAGAGTCGCTTTCTCAGCGGAGAATTTATGGACCATCACCTCTTACTCTGGAAACGACCCTGAAGTATCAACAAGAAATACGGTATTGACACCAGGGTTCGACTGGTCACCTTACCCACGCTCCAAAAACTATTCACTTTCTCTTAATCTGACCTTTTAATAAAAAAAGCATACAAAATGAAGAATATCATATTTATCCTGCTGTTTGTATTTAGCCTGCATTCCTGCAGTGACTTTCTTGAAACGCGCGCCTATGATTTTGTTTCACCTGAACAGTTTTTTCAAAATCAAAACGACGCACAGATGGCGCTCGCTGGTGTTTATTCGGCATTGGCCTCAGAAAATGTATACGGTAACCGATACTCCTGCATGATTTCCAATGTAGATGACCTCAGTTTTTATGTTCGTCCGGCCACACAAACAGTGACTCATGTATATGGAAACGATCACAACACCAGCAACACTGATATATACAATGCCTGGAGTTCCCTCTATAGCGGAATTGAAAGCGCAAACATCCTGCTAGAAAGAATTGAAAATGCCGATATGGATGAAGCGATAAAAACCCGCATCAAGGGAGAGGCAAAGTTTCTGCGAGCTTATTACCATTTTCTGGTTGCTCAGGCATGGAAGGATGTACCCGTCCGGAAAGAATCCTTTAAAGATGTTTCCAAATCTGCATTGAAGGCTACACCACAAGCTGAAGCACTGGATTGGATCATTAGTGAAATGGAGGAAACGATCGGCATGGTGGATGACGAGTTATACGATGATCGCCCTTCTTACGTAAAAAAAACGGTGGTCCAGGGCATCCTCTCCCGTGTATGCCTCACCCGGGCAGGATATCCTACTAATGGGGGAAAAACCTATTATGAAAAAGCTGCTATGTATGCCAAAGCCGTCAAAGATGCCAATAAGCATGCGCTCAATCCCGATGTATATGAGATGTGGAAAAGAATGGCCAGTGACAGGTACGACACCGAATACAACGAATCGATGTGGGAAGTGGAATTCATCGGCGCAAGGGAACTCGATGGAAACTGGACAGACGGCAGAATTGGGAACGTAATCGGTAACATCCAGAAAAATGGTTCGACTGAAGGGTTGGGTTATAGTTACTGGTTCTACGGCGGGTCACTAATACTCTGGGATCTTTTTGAAAACACCGACAAGCGAAGAGATCTCTCCATGGCTCCCTACCAGATTGATGCAAAAGACAGTTATATCAACTGGACCAGCAGCCAAATTGTACAGCGTGCCTGCGGTAAGTTCAGAAGAGAATGGGAAACCTCGATGCCCCGACACAAAAATTATACACAGGAAAATTATCCGATTATCCGTTATGCCGATGTACTGTTGATGCTGGCTGAAGCAGAAAATGAGGTGAATCAATCCCCTACTCCACTCGCTTACGAGGCAATCAATATCGTACGGGAAAGAGCTGGCGTAGCACCCCTTTCAGGTCTATCGTATGCTGAATTTCAACAGGAAGTGCGGGATGAAAGAGGCAGAGAACTATGTTTTGAATCGTTGCGCAAATATGATCTGGTGAGATGGGGAATCTATACCGATGCCATTCAGAAACTTGGAGAAGTCACCTATGACAAACGTTGGCCCGGCGGTAGCAATTACTCTACCGCAAGAGCCTTTGCCGAAAGAACACAGAAGAAACATGAGTTCCTTCCCATTCCTTTAAAAGAGTTGGCCATCAATACGGAACTATCACAGAACCCTCTGTGGTAAGGATCGATGAACAAATCAGATGAAGTGATCAAGCAATGAGTAACAAAATTTTCACAGGAATAATTGCCGGCACAGTCATCTTGGGTGGGTGTCAAAGCAAATCACAGAAGGACAATGTGATCAGGCCCAATGTAGTCCTCATTTATATTGATGATCTGGGGATAGGCGACCTGAGTTGCTACGGTGCCACACAAGTGTCAACGCCGCATATCGACAGGTTGGCGGAGGAAGGGTTGCGCTTTACCAATGCCTATGCAACTTCCGCCATGAGCACACCTTCGCGTTACGGGATGCTTACCGGCATTTATCCCTGGCGAAAAGACAATACCGGAATTGCCCCTGGCAATTCCGGCCTGCTCATTGATACAGCCACGGTGACTATGGCCGACGTATTTCAGCGTGCAGGCTATGCAACTGGAGCCATCGGAAAATGGCATCTGGGACTTGGCCCGGAGTCAGGTCCCGACTTCAACAGTTACATTTCTCCCAACACACGTAACATCGGCTTCGATTATGAATTCATTATACCCGCCACTGTCGATCGTGTTCCCTGTGTATTTGTGGAAAACGGACGGGTGGTAAACCTCGATCCGTCCGATCCGATCTATGTGGATTATGAAAAAAAAGTGGGCGACTGGCCCACAGGAAAGGAGAATCCGGAACTGCTTACCTTAAAGCCCAGTCAAGGGCACAACAACACCATTGTGAACGGTATCTCAAGGATAGGTTATATGACCGGGGGGAAGTCAGCCCTCTGGAAAGACGACGAGATTGCCCAGACCATCGTTTCCAAAGCAGAAAAATTTATCACTGAGAACAGAGAAAATCCTTTTTTCCTCTTCTTCGGAACGCATGATATCCATGTGCCAAGAGTTCCTCATGCCGACTTCAAAGGGAAAAGCGGTATGGGTGACCGGGGAGATGTGATCCTTCAGCTGGACTGGACTGTGGGAAGAATAACAGAGATCCTGGAAAGCCAGCAATTACTGGATAACACGATCATCATTTTCTCGAGCGATAACGGACCGGTCATCGACGACGGATATGAAGACAAAGCCCTTGAACTGCTAAACGGTCACACACCAATGGGTATTTATCGGGGTGGCAAATACAGCCTCTTTGAGGCTGGCACAAGGGTGCCACTCATTGCCTATTGGAAGGATCAAATTAACCCCGGCATACAACAAGCCCGGTTCTCGCAAATCGATCTGCTGCGGTCTATGGCTACCCTGCTGGATCAGTCGCTGGAAGACGGAGTAGCTCCAGACAGTTACAATGCCATCTCCGTACTATTGGGCAAGGAAAATAAAGACCGGAATTTCATCATTCAGCAGAACCTGAATAATGGATTAAGCATCTCGAAAGAGGGCTGGAAGTATATGGAGCCTGGTGAACATCCGGCCATCGAAAAATGGACCGGTATTGAGTTGGGAAACTCCAGGGAGGCCCAATTGTATCTTATCACGGAAGACCCTACTGAAAAAAACAACGTTACCAAGAAGTATCCTGCCATAGCCAGAAAACTCTCTTTCATGCTTGATTCAATCCGATCGAATAAATAATATGCAAAAAAAAGTTGTCATATCTCTTTTGTGGATGCTCATTGGTGTGAATATACTTAATGCGTACAATTTCGAGGATTCACACCTTCCCTCTACCATTCAGATGAAAGAGGGGAAGAGTGAACTGATCCTCAGCCGGCAATATTACAAAGACGGAGTTCAATCACTACTATGGAGTTGGGAATCTGAGAAAGCTGTGCTGTCATTTACTGACAGTGCCATCCATGACGTGGTCTCTTCCTTCGACCAGAGAAGTGGCATCAAGCTCTGGATATTCAACGAAATGCCGCAGGCAAATCCCGTTGTTTTCCAGTTCAGGGACGCAAACGATGTGATACAGTACTGCTTCGATTTTCACCTCAACTTCACCGGATGGAGGGCTGCCTGGATTGCCTATAGTGATATGTGGACAGCCGATGGAGGGAAAACATCACCACAACAGGTTGTTTCCTTGGAAATTGTCTCCCCCGAAAATGTAACTGCGGGGAGACTTTGGCTCGACAGGATAGAGTTTGCTTCTTACGTAGACCGACAGGCTACGCCCGATGCACAGATACCGGAAAACAACCGGCATCTCAACAGGGAGATATGGCACTGGGGGTTACTTCATAAATGGGAACAGCAGCAGCATGACCTTGAAACACCGGTAAGTATGACGATCGCCGAATCAGCCGACCTGGCCGTTGTCTACAACAATGTGAAGCAGATGCAGAAAAAAGGAAGCCTTTCCGACGCCGAGAAAAAAGATTTGCAAAAGCTGGTTCAACTCTTTTCCATCTCAGAAGATGGCACAAAGGGAGCGCCATTGATGCAAAATGACAATGCCAAGGCAGGAGATGTCCACTTCGGCCAACTCAATAAACTCATCGACCTGTCCGCTCGCGGATGGTACGCCGATCGCAATATAGCAGCAAAAAAAGAGTTTGTGAAAACAATTCGTTATATGCTGAACCAGGGTTTTGCATGGGAAAGTGGCATGGGAACCAATCACCATTACGGCTACCAGATTAGAGATATCTTCGGAGCCATATGGTGGATGGAAGATGTGCTGCGGGCAAACAACCTCTGGGAGGAGACACGAAAAACCGTCACCTACTGGAGTGGTCTGCAGGAAACGAGACGACCTTTCAACAAACTGAGAGATGAGATCACCGACTCATGGAATACACTGCTTATTCCCCGATTAACTTGTGCGCTTTGGGGTGAAACGGAACAAGAACGGCTGAGGGACATGAAAGCCCTTGCGAGATGGGTCAACGGTTCGCTTCGCTATTCTCCTGGAACCATCGGTGGCATTAAGGTGGATGGAACCGCATTTCACCACGGCGGCCATTACCCTGCCTACTCTGTCCCGGGTTTATCTTATGTGGGACGTTATTTGCAGTTCGTGAACAGAACGCAATTTACGCTAAACCGGGAAGCATTTGCGGTACTGAAATTCGCATTGTTGTCTCTTTCGCGACAAACAAACCTGAGAGATTGGGGAATAGGTGTATCAGGCAGACATCCCTTCAACGGATCTACCAATAAAAATGGCATACTTACCTATGCCTACGCAGCCATGGTGCCGGCAGAAACCGACAGGGAGCTGGCAGGAGAATATCTTCGGCTGATGGAAGGAATGAGAAAATATTCCTCCGACAACAGACTTGTCAATCAGTTCAAAAAGGAAGGGATCTCCCCGAATCCATACCCAAAAGGTTTTTATGTTTACAATTATGCTTCACTGGGGATCTACCGACACAATAAAAAGATGGTCGCCATGAAAGGTTTCACGCAGAATGTATGGGGAAGCGAGATCTATGTCCGTGACAACCGCTTCGGACGATATCAGAGTTATGGTTCTCTCCAGATAATCGGTACACCGGTGACTGAAGCACAGTACAAAAAATATCCCATTACCGAGGAGGCTTCCGGATACAGTGAGGCCGGATGGGACTGGAACAGAAACCCAGGAACAACCAGCATCTACCTTCCCCTGGAACGACTCAACTCCCCCATTGCCGGAAGCGATATGCTACGTCAACCACACACATTTGCCGGCGCTTCACAACTGAATGAAGGTGAATTTGGCATGTTTGCAATGAAACTGGGAGAACGGGACAGAGAAAACTTCACACCCTCCTTCAACGCCCACAAATCCTTCTTTGCTTTTGGAAACAGGATCATCTCTCTGGGTACAACTATCAGAAACAACAACAATGATTATCCAACCGAAACCACCCTCTTTCAGCAACAGCTTCAATCAGAGGAACAGCCGCTAGAGGTAAACGGAGAGAAGATATTTCAATTTCCTTATCGAAATGAAATCAATGACGACAGGCAAGAGCCACTCATCTTGAAAAGCCTGACAGGCGATTATTATTTCCTGCCTCCGGGCCAATCTGTTTCCATCGAGAAAAAGACACAGGAGTCGAAGGAGAATAAAAAAATGGAACCCACCCATGGAAACTTTGCCACTGCCTATATCCGTCACGGTGCAGCACCAGCAAACGATGCTTATGAGTATATGATCCTGCTGGATGCAACCAAATCGCAAATAAAGAAATTAAACAAGGGAATTACAGAGTATGATATCATAAGAAAAGATGAGACAGCACATATTGTATTCGACAGATTGAGTAATGTGAGAGGATATGCCATTTTTGAAGATTTCAGCGCTGTGGACGATGCCTATCTGAAAAAAAGCGACAAGGAAATCATGATCATGTTACAACCAATTGGAAAACAGCTGAAGATGAGCGTATGTGATCCCGATCTTCATCTGGGCGAATATAACTACACAACTTCCCAAGAAAGCAATCCCGTATCCAGGGAGATCACCCTGAAAGGGATTTATACAATGGCAGATGCTACTCCATCCGTGTCGCTTCGTGCAGAAGGGAACAATACGATAATTACGGTGGTGTGCCAGCATGGCATACCGGTGGAGTTCACACTGTACACAGATTAATCATTCAGAAATAACAAAATCAACAAA
>CAZRRC010000045.1:0-6724 GCA_964602395.1 uncultured Proteiniphilum sp.
GGATTCAATTTATTTGATCATTGTCATTGTTCTGCTCGGTTTGGCAGTATTAGACCTTGTTGTAGGGGTAGCCAACGATGCCGTCAACTTTCTCAATTCCAGTATCGGTTCCAAGGTTGCGCCACTTTGGGCAATTTTCACCGTGGCTTCCCTGGGAGTTCTGATTGGTTCCCTCTTTTCGAGTGGCATGATGGAGATAGCCCGAAGCGGCGTCTTTTTTCCGGAAAAATTCACATTCCCCACCATCATGATACTTTTCCTTGCAGTGATGCTGACCGATGTGATGCTGCTGGACCTTTACAACACATTCGGGTTGCCTACCTCCACCACCGTTTCACTGGTCTTTGAACTGCTGGGTGCAGCTGTAGCGGCAGCGTTGTTTACATTGTGGACAACGGGATCCGGTGAGCAACTGGGGGAATATATCAACAGTGGCAAAGCTCTCGCGATCATTGGGGGAATATTTATCTCCATCGCCATTGCCTTTGTGGTGGGGTCTGTCATTATGTATGTCTCGCGATTGGTATTTACCTTCAAGTATGCAAAACCCTTCAAGTATCTGGGTGCCATTTGGGGAGGTTTTGCACTGACAGCGATTACTTACTTCGCCATATTCAAAGGATTAAAAGGGAGTGTGCTCGTCACGGCCGATATGATCAATTACCTGGATCACAATATGGGGACGGCACTTCTGTATACGTTTGCAGGCTGGACCCTGTTGATGGCACTCCTGCAGCATCTTTTCCGTGTAAGAATCCTGAAAATAATTGTGCTGGCTGGTACCGCTGCTTTGGCGATGGCCTTTGCCGGAAACGACCTGGTAAACTTTATCGGGGTATTTATGGCCGGCTTCGATTCTTTCCAAATTGCACAAACTGTGGCAGCTGCAGGAGGTGACGTGAATACTCTTTACATGGACCGACTCTCAGAACCTGTGGTAGCCAATATGTACTGGTTGCTGGGTGCAGGCATTATCATGGTACTGGCTCTTTGGTTTTCAAAAAAGTCGAGGACTGTAACCGAGACTGAAGTAAACCTGGCACGCAAAGGCGAGGGCGTGGAACGTTTCTCCTCATCCCCACTCTCGCGGTCACTGGTAAGAGGAAGCCTCATCATCAGCAAGACAGTGAGCAGCATAACTCCTGCGCCAGTGCAACGATTTATTGAAAAAAGATTCGAACCGGTTGAACTGGAAAATAAAGCATCGTTCGACCTGATCAGGGCCTCCGTGAACCTTACCATATCTGCCCTGCTAATCTCACTGGGTACCTCGTTGAAGTTGCCCTTGTCGACCACTTACGTGACTTTCATGGTAGCCATGGGCTCATCGTTGGCCGACCGTGCCTGGGGCCGTGAAAGTGCCGTATACAGAATAAATGGCGTACTGACAGTGGTAGCAGGATGGCTGCTGACTGCATTGATCGCATTCTCTGCAGCACTGCTTGTCGGACTCTTTCTGATGTGGGGAGGTAAGATCGCAATCATCCTGATGATCGTTCTGGTCGCATTCACTCTCTACAAATCAGGAAGGTTGCACACCAAACGAAAGCAAAAAGAGATGGAGAGCTTACAGGTACCCTCCAGCGAACTGCAGTTGGTGACTTCCTCCAATGAAGAGGTTCTTCAGCTAATGAACAAGACACTGACGATTTGCAAGTATGTTACGGATGGTCTCGAGGACGAAAACAGAAAAAAGGTGAAGAAAGCCATGTTGGAGGCCAATGAGCTCTATGCAAGATTCCGGGATAAAAGAGAATATGAAGTTGTACCCACCCTCGAGAGCATACAAATAAACGCACTGGATCTTGAACAGGAATATGTGCAGCTAGTCGATTACTCCTATGAAATTACAAAATCACTTAAAGCTGTTAGCGAAGCTACCTTCCGGTATATCGACAACAATCATTCTGCCTTTTCAAAAGAACAAATCGATGATCTCAAGGTCCTATATAAGAACTTGTCGGATATTTATGCCATCTACGCTTCGATGGACAAAACTGGCAATTATA
Organism: uncultured Proteiniphilum sp.; assembly: GCA_964602395.1. Taxonomy (GTDB): domain Bacteria; phylum Bacteroidota; class Bacteroidia; order Bacteroidales; family Dysgonomonadaceae; genus Proteiniphilum. The sequence continues at coordinate 2,010 of CAZRRC010000045.1, forward strand.
GCAGTTTTGACCAGGTCACTGCCATGCGGGAAACCATCATTGAGCTCAACTCAAAAATGACCAAGCGTCAGATTAAAAGGGTAAAAGAAAATGAATCGAGCACACGCAGCAGCATTCTCTTTCTGAACCTGGTAAATGAATCAAAGATCATCACACTGCAGTCGAGCAACCTGATGAAATCGCACCGCAACTTCAAGGAGCAGTATGCAAAGTCGGTGGCTAGCCGTGATGGTAAAAAAATGATTGTAGATGCCACGCTCAAATAGCAGCGGCAATCATGTAGCAACAGATCACTGATTAATTTCAGGTTGACACAAAAAATGCGGGTAAAACACTGATAAAGTGTATTACCCGCATTTTTTTGGATCTTAACCGAGGATTTACTTCTGTTGCAAACTGATTTGCAATTCCTGATTTGTTGTCAATTCTACTTCCATGGAAACTGGCTCATAGGAGATCAATTCAACCTGCAAAGCATATTTTCCGGCCTTCACATCGGGAATGATAAACTTACCATCAAGATCTGAATAATATTTTTTCCCGTTGACTACGATCGCAGCACCCACCAGTGTTTCGTTATTCTTCTCATCTACAACTGAACCTGTCAACTGCAACGCGTTCACATTTTCTACCAGAGCAACCGATTTGGTTTCTCTTACCTTCTCCTCATTTTTGTTGCTGGTGTTTGCAAATGCAGACACGTAGAGCAAGAAAAAAGTGACAAAAACTAAAACAAACTTCATATGTTTATCCTTTTGTTGATTTACTTGCACAAAGGTAGGAATTGCGCCACGATAAACCGATTACGTTTTGGTGAAGTTATTGTTAAGTTTTCGTGACGACTGACTGGTTATCAATACCTTTTTTCGTCCACCAGCTTTCCGTTTTCATCCCACATCCGCCAGATGCCAGTCTTCCTGCCTTCGTAGTAATTCATCTCATAGCGCTGTGTGCCCAATTCGTCCCAGATACGCCAGGTACCGTGTTTCCTGTCGTTCTTGTACTCCGCTTCAGAAATAAGCTGAGCAGAGATATCGTAAGTCCGCCATACGCCGTGCAACTTTCCTTCTTTGTATGAACGTATCTCTTTGGGTTTCCGGTTCTCGAAATAGACCACGTAAGTACCCTCCGGAACGCCATCTTTAATCTGCATCTCCAGTTTGAGGGTACCATTATCATAGTACTCCCGGTAATCGCCGGTGTATAACTCAGTCTGGGCTCTGTCCCGGTAGTAAATACCACCCGATGTGTATAGTTGGGGGCTATCCTGTGTCTCTTGAGCCGGCAAGCAGAAAACGACAGAGAGCACAAGGTGTAATAAATATATTTTTTTCTTCATAAGAGTAGATACTAATTACATATGTTTACATAAAACAACTGATTGGTAAATAAAGAAAAAGTACCCCAAAAAATCAGGGTACCTCTTACGTTGCTGCCTCTCTTATTAGAACTGGTAACCTGTCCAGGTAAAAATGTTGGTCGGACAACCAGTATTGCTACCTCCAACGGTAACGCCAGCGGCACCAACAGGATTGGTAGAACGTTGTGGAGCGTTGGTCAGTGAATTGGTCAGGCTGATGGTTGTACCTACGTCAGCGCCTCCCTTAGAGTCGGTGATATCTACCAAATCTTCTACCGTTCCGGTGCCTTTCACCAATGCGTTCACAACGGTGGCTTTTGCACCCCGACGAATCTTAATTACGTCCTGCATTCTTTTTGATTTATCGGTAGCTTCAAAAGTTACAGCAGCCAATCTCAGATCAACGGTCAAATTTTCAACCCTGAAACTGGACTGGTTCGGATATGTGGCATAGTTGCCATCGAGGTTACCGTCTGCTTCTATTCCACGTGGATCAGATTCTCCACTTGTATAACCGGCTTCCCAGATACCATATGCATTTTTCAATGTGCCGTTGTATCCCTGTGTGAAGTCAAACATATCATCGTCTGGATTTACCGCCAGCAGATTGCTTACATTGACAGAACCACCAAAGAACTCAATTGCGTCATCGGCACCATCGTAAATATAGAGATCACTTATTTTGGTGCCATTTCCCACACCGTTCAGGGTGAGCCCGTTGTGTTCCACATCGGCACTTGAACGTGCTCCAGTATTTCCCAATATCAGATAGGACAACTCACCCGAATTGTCTGCCGCATTGGAACCTCCGTACACATAGGCTGAATTAACCTCTGTACTCCCTACTTCGGTGGATGAAGACAAGGGTGCTCTACCGTTGATGATTAATCCACCCCAATACCCTTGTCCGACTCCTTCCTTATCGGCAATCATTTTTACCGGTGCGGTAGCAGTTCCTTTTGCATTGATTTTACCTCCCTGCAATACCAGAATATAATTAGAAAAACCTTGCTGCGCCTTGATGGTCGTACCGGCAGGAATGTTTAAAACACCGCCTTCCTCTACGAGAAGCGGACCTGTTAACAGGTATTCTACGTTTGCATCCAACGTTCTAGTATCCTTGATTGAACCAGACAATTTATTGTCCTCAACCGGTTCTGTTCCTTTGTCTTCACTCGCATCGCAGGAAATCAACAACACCTGTGTCAACAGTGCTGCGAACATTAAAAAGTTTAAAAAAATCTTTTTCATCTTTTGTCCAATTAAATTAATAGTATGATATAATTATCTACATTTAAAATTCGTAACTCGCGCCAAGAATTATATTTAGTCCTTTTTTAAATTCATTCAGTATAATCTTCTCATCCGACAGACTGCTTTCCCTCGATAACCGATAAGATGCATTCAGCAGGTTTTGGGCCTTCAGTTTCAGCGAAAGATGGCTGTTTAAACTGTAGGAAGAAGCAAAGTCGAGGTTGGGAACGCCTTCTTCAATGATATCCTTAAACCCTTTAGCTCCTATCGTATGGATGCGGTTACTGAAATAGTTGAAAATGAGTGAGGCTACAAAGCTCTTCTCTCTTTTGGTATGCGTATAGGAAAAATCCAGGTTTGCAAGAAAGGGCGATGCTCCCTCAAGTCCGCTGTTGCGGGATTCCGTATTGAGTATATCCAATGTTAAGTTGGTATAGATGTAGGAAGCATTTAATCCGACAGAGAGCCTGTTCATCTTCTCCAATTGGGTATTGAAACGATTGAAAAGATTCTTTCTAAGTTCAAATTCTAACCCTCCTACAACGGCATGATCACTGATATTATCATAGGTGAGGAGTCCTGCCGAGTTACCCTGGTCCACTCGTCCGATGGGATTGACAATATACTTATAAAACCCTGTCAATGTAAACAGCTCACTGGGAGTCATATAATAATCCCATTTCAGATCGACATTGTAATTATCGGATGGTTTTATATTGGGATTACCCTGGCTGGAAAAGGAGATATTCACATATTGATAAGGAGATATTTCTTTTGACTGTGGCAATGTATAGGATTTGCTTGCTCCCAAACGTAAACTGTTTTTATCATTCGGGTCGTACTTCAAATTCAAACTGGGTAAATAGTAGTTTTTCCTGATGGATTCTTCACCCGGTTGCACATGCTGTACATGGTGATTCACCGTCATATCAACGTGATCAAACCGCAACCCGATATTGCCGGTAATATTGGAGAATAAATGCCTTGTTACTTCAGCAAATCCCGAATTAATGAATTTGGTCACTCTGTATGAGTTTGTCTCACCAGTGGTCATCGTGAAAAGACCGGCTTTCAGGTTCGCATCGTTGTAAAAATCATCCAGCCTGAGCGGATCCATGGGAATGGTGCCCGGTACAGCCGTAAAATTATACTCAACAGCTTCGAAGCGGTCCTTCACGTATCGTCCTGTATATCCAAACATGATAGACGACTTACCACTGCCAAAACGGTCTCTCAGCCTGTAAGTTAAAATTGCTTTCGTATTGACATCATTTTCTTTCAAGGTTGAGAAGAATCGCTTCTGCCGGTTACTTCCCGTAAGAATATAATTGCCATCCGTCATCCTGGAAAGGTAATTTTCACGTCGGTCGGGTTCCAGACCTTTGATGTTGTTATAAGAAACACCCATTTCCAGATTTAATTCGTCTCTTAACTTCCAGTCTGTATTTAATTGATTGACGATAAGAAAATTATCGTTTGCTTGTTGCCTGCGATGAAAACCCATATAATCTTCACTGTCCTGATGCCTTTCACCGTGCTTGCCGGAGTATTCTCCCACGTATTCATTGTTGGCATGAATCAACATGAAATTATATGCTATATTGTGTTTACGGTTCAGGTTGTAGTTCATATTTCCCAACACAAGCTGGTTGGCATTCTGTGAATATTTCTTACCTTCCTGATCCTGATAGATAAGCCCGCTGGTGATGGAGTTGCGCACAATTTCCCGGGTATAGGAATAATCGGAACTGTGTGATGCAACCAGAAAAAAGGAAAGAGGATTTTTGTTTTCTCCCACATTGAACATCTTCCCTCCGGAAAAATCATAGCTGTGATTCATTGGCAGGGAAACCTGCGTAGGATCGAGACTATTGGGGAAATTAAACTGATTATTGACCGGTTGCTTTACATTGGTAAATCCAAAATAACCGGCACCCTCCTGACGCAAAAATACACTCCCGATAGCAGCGCTATTCAGACCGGCCGAAAGATCGATATTGAATGCCTGATTACCTACCAACTCCTTTGACGAAATGTCAATTATCGCACCTCCCACATCAGCATAACTGCTTCCGCTAAAAACTTTGTTTACACCGATATG
>CAZRRC010000045.1:6824-18928 GCA_964602395.1 uncultured Proteiniphilum sp.
TGTTTACACCGATATGCTGAATAATATCGGTACCAAAAAACTCTAATGCGATATTTTTATACTCCGGATCTTCTGAAGGAATCGGAAATCCGTTCAGGAGCGTAACATTATACCGGTCTCCCAGTCCGCGGACAAACACGTTTTTTACACCTTCCTGGCGAGAAATGCCGGATACCTGCGCTACCGCTGCCCGGGCATCGCCAATGCCTTTTCTGGATAATTCCCGGGCACCCACAGCCTGTGTTGCCACAAGTGCCTGCCGTTGCTCCATCAGCAGGATGTGCTCGCTTTCGCGGTTGGCTCTTGCCACCACTTCCACTTCTTCCAAACTAATATCGTCGGAAGTCATTTGAATGTCTACGACAATTTCCTGGTTGTTCTGCAATACAACACCTGTTCTGGTGACAGACTCATATGCCACATAGGATACAACGAGTGAATGTGTGCCCGAAGGTACGTTCTGAATGGCATAATTACCGTTTAAGTCGGCTGCGGCACCCTGGGTGGTTCCTTCTATCAGTACCGATGCACCGATTAGCGGTTCATTGGTTTTCACATCAGTAATGGTTCCCCTGACTGTACCGGTCTGCGCATGGATTGTAAAAAAGAAAAACAGGAGAATAAAAAATAAACCAATCCTATTTGAAAAATCTAATCTTTGTGTCACAAATTCAATATAAAATTTCATTTCGTCACAAAGTTCTGGTATAAATGTTACAGACTGGTTACATGCAGGTTACTTTTTGGTTAAGATTCAAGGTAATAAAAAAACGGGGCTGTTCACCCCGTTTTTCCAATTAATATCTGGCTTTTTTCTTTTTATTTTTCTTCCCTTGCGCATGGTCAAAGAATTTCTTTTTATCCCGCTGGGGTTGCTCCGCATCCTGTGCAAGCTGTACAACCAATTTGCGGTCTTCAATATACATTCCACGAAAAGAGCTGACCACCTTGTTGGCAAGGTCCTCAGGCACCTCAAAGAAGGAAAAACTTTTGAGCAAGTCGATCCGTCCAATGGGAACTTTGCCCTTTACGTTGTCGTTAATGAAGCCCATGAGGGTGGCTGGGTTCACGTTATCCATTTTACCCACATTGATAAACAATCGGGCATATCCTTTTTCCGCCTTGCGTGACCCGTTCTCCTGTCTCTCTCCTCTTTTTCCGCGCGATTCATCTCTGCTCCGGCGGGAAGATTCCTGCGGCTCATCAATTTCTTCAGCCTGCTGATAATAATCAATCAACCGGTTAAACTCGAGTGAGACAATTCGTTTAATGATATCTTCCTTCTCCAGCCATTCCAGCTTGCGAAAGATGGAGGGCAACAACCGTTCTATCTCAGCCTCATTGACTTTTACCTTTTCAATCTTGTCCACAAAGTTGAACAGCTGCTTTTCACAGATCACATCTCCCTTGGGTACTTCTCTTTTCTCGAATTGCTTGTTGATCAGTTTCTCGATCTGGGCAATTTTACCTTTTTCCTTTGTATGGATAATGGAGATGGATGTGCCTGTCTTACCTGCTCTGCCGGTTCTCCCACTGCGATGTGTGTAGATCTCGAAATCATCTGGCAAGCCAAAGTTGATGATGTGCGTCACATCGTCCACATCCAGTCCACGTGCTGCCACATCCGTTGCAACCAGCAACTGGAGGTTGTGATTCCTGTATTTTGCCATCACAAAGTCACGCTGTGCCTGCGAAAGATCGCCATGCAGTGAATCGGCGTCATAGCCGTCCTGTAGCAGCTTATCAGCTATTTCCTGGGTCTCCTTCCGAGTGCGGCAGAAGATGATGCCGTAAATATTGGGATAGTAATCCACGATGCGTTTCAGAGCCAGGTATTTGTCTTTGGCATGCACCATGAAGTAGATGTGTCTTACATTTTGTGCCCCTTCATTCTTCCGGCCAATGGTAATCTCCATCGGATCGCGCATGTATTTCCGGGTAATTTTCTCAATCTCCCTGGGCATGGTCGCTGAGAAAAGCAACATGCTCCGATCTTCCGGCATGTAGGAAAGAATCTCATCGATATTTTCCGAGAAACCCATGTTCAACATCTCGTCTGCCTCATCCAGTACCACGGTATGCACGTCTGCGAGGGAGACCGTTTTTCGTTTGATCAAGTCGATCAGCCTCCCGGGGGTGGCCACAATGATGTGCACGCCTCTTTTCAAGGTACGTATCTGACTCTCGATGCTCGATCCGCCATATACCGGAAGGATCTTGATATCATCCACGTAAGTAGAATAATCAGTGAGGTCTCCGGCAATCTGCAAACATAGTTCTCTTGTGGGACACAGGATCAGCGTTTGTGGCGACAGCTGTTTGATGTTTATTTTTTGAATAATGGGGATCCCGAAAGCAGCTGTTTTTCCAGTTCCCGTTTGGGCGAGTGCGATGATATCGCGTGTGTTGGCCAGTAACTGAGGAATGACCTCCGTTTGTACCGGCATGGGCTGTTCGAATCCCAACTCTGCAATCGCTTGCTGAATTTCAGGGATTACACCCAGTTCTTGAAATGTACTCATTTGTATAAATTATGTATGTGGGTATATTGATCTTTCTCCATACTCCACATTCACAACTTCATAAAGATGAGAGAAAACTCAATGTCTATCTGTGATTTTTTGGGATGATGACGATAACCTGTTTCCAATAGAGGATATAAAAACCACCTTAAAAAAAATCGGCTGCAAAGGTATGAAAATAAATCGAATAAATAAGAATCAGAAGGGATAAAGTAGATATTTTCTCAATAAATCCCTTTTATCGCTCGTCACCTTGAGTTCCTTCTCCAGATAGTTGTCCACAGATCCATATTTTTGTTTGATGTAATCAACCAAGTAATTGAGGTAGGATCTGTTGACCGACAACATGGCGGTGACAGCCTCTTGCATAGATTCGGAAAGGTTTCTGGCGTCTATTTCTGCTTTGGCTGGATCAATATGCTGATTCGAAAGCATATAGTCCTGCTCGAGGGAACTCTGCGGAACGCCAATGGCATATAAAATAAAATAAGTGGCTATCCCCACACCGTCTTTGCCCAGTGAACCCGATAACAGCAAGGGATAATTGCTGTAGTCAGCAAGCAGATCAAACAATTCTGTGAACTGTGCTTTGTGATTTTCCACCAGATTTACATACTCCTCCTGCACATACCGAATGGCATCGCTGCGATCGAAATGTTCATCTTTCATCTGTTCATCCAGCTTTCCAGCATCCATGGGAGCTAGTGGTAGGGATATTTTTTTGATGGACGGATGAAGGAGTATGGGGTATTTTCCGGAAGTTCTTTCGGAACGAAAATCAATTACAGTCTTAATTTTCAACCGACGAATACGCTCCTGGTCATAAAGCGTGGCGTTGCTCAGATTCCCTGAACGATAAATCTCTCCCCACTTAATTTGCCGGTTGTCGGTGGTAAAATAACCACCTATGTCGCGGAAGTTCTTGATGTTGTTCATGTCGATAACCCTGTTGGCTACCACACCCGACTGCACACCGGCAGTACGCAAAATAAAATACTCCCGTAATCCGGAGCCTGTGGGATTCACCTTGAGCACCTGATCCGTAATACGGGATGTAGCCACCGGGGTAAAGCTTGAAAGGGAACTGTCGGTAAGGGAAGAATAGATATCAATGTTTCCTTCCTGATCTGGACTTACCTCCCATTTGAGCAAAAAATCCCCTTCCCGGTCTTTTTCAACCACGGACGTGATCTTTACTGTCGACATACAGGAGTAAGTCAGGAAAATCAGCAAGCAAACAGATATTATGAAATATAGTTTCTTCACCTTACTAATATATAGAAACAAAAATATAAAAACTTTGTTCTACAATAAGGAATAAAAAAGAGTATTAACAATATATAATTATTCATTTTTCTTTTTAATACTTTATTTTTTAGTTGATTGAGATTTTTTTGATATTAACATCGCACTGTGGATAACTTGTGCAGGAATTGTAGAAAGAATTTGATAATTTGTTTTTTTTATTCAAAACCAATTTTTGAATAAAAATATTTTGCATATCTACAAATTTATTATACTTTTTTTACGGCAAAGTTTCCATTGCTTTTCAACAGACCTATAGGCAAGGAAAAGAAATTAATTATTAACTTTGCCATTTGTCAACAGTAGTTGAAAACTTTTATAGATTGCTGATTATGAATGGAAAAAGGAATAAAGATCTGTTGAAAACAAAATGATATCCTTCCCTTCTTTTTCGATAACCTATTTCGGACAAATTGGAGTATAAATTAATCAACAGTTTCAACAGGCAATCATCATCATCATATTTCTTTTTTTATTTAAAACTATATATAATAATAAATAGATCATGACAAAGGACGAAATCATTCAAAATATAAATCAGTTAAGGAAAGAAAAAAATGCCATTATTTTGGCGCATTACTATCAGGAATCTGATATACAAGATATTGCCGATTTTATAGGCGATAGCCTGGCACTGGCGCAGTGGGCTACCAAAACCAAGGCAGATATCATTGTACTATGTGGTGTTCATTTTATGGCAGAGACTGCGAAAATTTTAAGTCCTGAAAAGCGGGTTTTTATTCCTGATCTCATGGCTGGTTGTTCTTTGGCAGAGAGTTGTCCGGCTGATGAGTTTGGTAAATTTGTAAAGGCACATCCCGACCATACCGTAATTTCTTATGTGAATACAACCGCTGCTGTGAAAGCATTGACCGATATCGTGGTTACCTCAACCAATGCAAAGCAGGTTGTAGAATCGCTTCCGGTAGAAGAAAAAATAATTTTTGGACCAGATAAAAATCTGGGTGACTACATCAATAAGCTCACTGGTAGGAGTATGTTGCTCTGGGATGGTGCATGTCATGTACATGCACAATTCTCTTTAGAAAGGATTCTGGCGCTCAAAAAGGAATATCCGGCTGCTTTGTTGCTGGCACATCCCGAATGTCCTAAATATTTACTTGAAGTGGCTGACCACGTTGGTTCTACTTCATCAATTCTTAAATTTGCCACTCAATCAGACAATAAACAGTTTATCGTTGCTACCGAAGCAGGTATATTACACCAAATGCAAAAAGATAATCCGGACAAGCTGTTTATACCGGCACCACCAGAAGATTCCACTTGTGCCTGCAACGAATGTTTCTACATGAAAATGAATACATTGGAGAAACTGTATCTGTGTCTTAAAAATGAAACACCGGAGATTTTTGTAGAAGAGGAGATTAGGCGAAAAGCCGTGAAACCAATTGAACGTATGTTGGAAATATCGGCTCGTCATGGTTTGTAAAAAAGCTTTATTTAGCAAGAGATCCCTCGAATTGATAAACTGATGCCTTTTTCGTACCTTTGCACCCGCAAAAAATTAGAAATATTTGCTTTGTCTTCCTTCCACATTTTTTTTTGACAAAGCATACTTAAAAATAAAAACAACATGGCGCTTCAGTGTGGTATTGTGGGACTTCCCAACGTGGGTAAATCAACTCTTTTCAACTGTCTGTCGAATGCAAAAGCACAGGCGGCAAATTTTCCTTTTTGTACCATCGAGCCCAACGTGGGTGTGATTACTGTTCCCGATGAACGTTTGACTAAACTTGCCGAATTGATTCATCCTCAAAGGATTGTACCTACTACGGTAGAAATAGTGGACATAGCAGGACTAGTCAAAGGAGCGAGCAAAGGAGAAGGTCTCGGCAATAAGTTTCTGGCAAACATTCGTGAAACTGATGCCATCTTGCATGTCTTGCGTTGTTTCGACGATGAAAATGTGACCCACGTAGACGGACAAATCGATCCGGTGAGGGACAAGGAAATTATTGATGCCGAACTGCAGTTGAAAGATCTGGAGACAATTGAAGCCCGTATTGCTAAGGTGGAGAAACAGGCTAAGACGGGTGGCGACAAGGATGCCAAACTGGCTTTTGAAGTATATGCCAGAATCCGTGAAGCGTTGTTATGCGGCCAATCGGCGCGGACGGTAGTGTTTGATACCAAAGACGAAACAAAGGTAGCACAAGCTCTTTTTTTACTCACCGCGAAGCCGGTGATGTATGTATGTAACGTGGATGAAGCCAGTGCGGTAAACGGCAATGCATACGTGGAAGCGGTGCGTGAGGCAGTGAAAAATGAAAACGCACAGATCTTGGTTGTGGCAGCCAAAATCGAATCCGAGATAGCCGAATTTGACACCTATGAAGAGCGGCAAATGTTTTTACAAGAAATCGGACTGGAGGAATCTGGTGTAAACCGCCTTATCAAATCAGCCTACCAGCTACTTAATCTCCAAACTTTCCTCACTGCAGGCGTACAGGAAGTACGTGCCTGGACTTTCGAAAAAGGATGGAAAGCTCCACAATGTGCCGGTGTGATTCATACCGATTTCGAGAAAGGATTTATTCGTGCCGAAGTGATCAAGTACGCCGATTATCTTGCCTACGGTTCGGAAAATGCCGTAAAAGAGGCTGGTAAAATGAGTGTGGAAGGTAAAGAATATGTGGTGCAGGATGGAGATATCATGCACTTCCGGTTCAATGTATGATTTTTTTTGTGGAGTTATCCTGCCACATTGGTTTTGATACCCAACTCCCCCACCCGATCAGCTATTTTTCTTAGGACTTTCTCTGGGGCTTTTTTAAGCCCTTTTACGGGTGTTTCCCGATCAATGGTGTAGATCATCACTTCACGCGGTTGAAGGTCTCTAACGAGCGCTAACCAGGCTGAAATCTCCTCTTCTGTGGTGTTGTCTATTTCTTTCTCTTCAAATATTCCTTTCAGGAACATGGTCTGGAGGATGAAATTTCCTTGAAATTTTTTGTATTGTGCCACCTGTTTTTCCACAGAATAGGATGGCGCATTGGGACGATCGATCAGCCTGACGGTTTTGTCGAAAGCGGAATCTAGTTTCAAAATGGGATTGTCCACCTTTCTCAATGCTTCAAAGACGCTATCTTTCGCAATATGCATGCCGTTGGAGAGTACGCTTATCCTCGTTTCAGGATAATACTTATCCCGTATTACGATGGTGTCAGAAATGATATCACCAAATTCAGGATGCATGGTCGGTTCACCGTTCCCCGCAAAGGTAATTACATCCAGATTTATACCCTCTTTACGCAGCGACACCAGCTTATCTTCCAGGGCCGCTTTCACAAGATCCCTGCTGGGCAATGAGGTTTTCGTACGGAAGTCTTTGTTGAAACCACATTCGCAGTAGATACAATCGAACGAGCAGAGTTTGCCATCATAAGGCAGCAGGTTCACACCCAATGAACTACCCATTCTCCTGCTGTGCACCGGGCCGTATACTATTTCGTGAAAAAGAATCGTCATATAAATTTAAAATAAAAGCTGGTCGCTAAAAATTAAAACCAGGAAACAATCCGTTCTGTGCCAAATCCGATCAGCAGATAGCGAAAAAACTTGCCCACAGTCATAGAGAACATCACCACAGGCACATTGGCCCGCATGAAGCCCAATGCCACTAGCATCACGTCGCCCACTGCTGGCAGAAACCCGAAGAATCCCATTATTGCCCCTTTGCCATGCATCCATTGGATGGTCTTTTCAATCTTTGTGGGCTTTATCTTGAACCACCTCTCCAGCCATTCTGTTTTTCCCAACCTTCCTAGGTAATAGCAGGTGGCTCCTCCCAAGGCATTCCCTGCGGTGGCATACAGGATACTGGTCCAAATGTCCATTCCTGCTGCTATCAGTGCGGCAAAAACTACTTCCGAGCTGAATGGCAGGATGGTTGCTGCCAGAAAGGATGCCAACAGTAGCCCCCAATACCCATATTCTGCCAATCCGTCGAGCATCAAACTTTCGATTTAATGTGCTTGGGTGCTAATGTGCTACAAGCCAGTTCTCCCCCACTCCCAGATCCGTTTTTAATGGAATCTGCAGTGTGCAGGCATGTTCCATCTCTGTTGTCACGATCTCCTGCAGTTTGAGCAGTTCCTCAGGAACGACGTTGAAGTTGAGCTCATCGTGTACCTGAAGAATCATTTTCGAACGCATTTGTTCTTTCTCAAGCCGCTTAAAAATTCGTATCATGGCCATTTTGATGATATCCGCCGCACTTCCCTGTATTGGGGCATTGATGGCGTTGCGTTCTGCATAGCCACGCACCGTGGCGTTGCCGGAGCTGATGTCGGAGAGGTAGCGCCTTCTGCCGAAAATTGTCTCCACGTAACCGTGAGAGCGTGCTCTGTCAATGCTCTCGTCCATATATTTTTTTACATCGGGAAAAGTGGCGAAATATTCATCGATCAGTTCTTTCGCTTCGGTGCGTGAGATCGTGAGCCGCTCAGACAAGCCAAAGGGAGTGATGCCGTAAATAATTCCAAAGTTGGCCGTTTTAGCTGTCCTACGCATGTCTCCCGTGACTTCTTCAAGTGGAACCTTGAATATTTTAGCAGCAGTGGCAGCATGAATGTCCTGTCCTTTGTTGAATGCTTCCACCATGTTGCGGTCACCACTCAAGTGCGCCATGATGCGCAACTCTATTTGTGAATAGTCCGATGAAACAAACAGACACCCTTCGTCCGGGATGAACACCTTGCGCATCTCCCTGCCACGTTCATCACGGATCGGGATATTCTGCAGGTTTGGGTTGGTGCTGCTCAATCGACCCGTGGCGGCCACAGTCTGATTGAAGGAAGTGTGTATTTTGCCGGTAAGCGGATTGATGAGCAGGGGAAATGCATCGACATAGGTACTTAAAAGTTTCTTCAACCCCCTTTGTTCTAATATTTTACCAATGATAGGATGCTTCGATCGCATTTTCTCGAGTTCCTCCTCGCTGGTTTTATACTGACCTGTCTTTGTTTTCTTTGGTTTATCCGCAATTTTCATCCTGTCGAACAGCACCTCACCGATCTGTTTTGGAGAGTTGATGTTAAACTCAATGCCGGCCATTGCGGTGATTTCCTTTTCAATCTGCAGCAATTCTTCGGTATACTGTACCGAAAGTTCGTTGAGTGCCTGCAGATCCAGGCGTACGCCTGTCCATTCCATGTCTGCGAGCACGTAAATCAACGGTGCCTCAACCTCATAATAGAGCCGGTCGAGCTGGTGAGCATGGATTTCTTTCTCCAGAATATGCTTCAACTTCAGCGTGATGTCGGCATCTTCGGCAGCATAGTCCGTCACGATGGCAGGGTCTACATCGCGCATGTTCCCTTGGTTTTTCCCTCTTGCACCAATCAGTTCTTCAATGTGAATGGTTTTGTATTTCAGATAGATATCAGCCATGTAATCCATGCCGTGTCGGAGCTCCGGATTGAGCAGGTAGTGCGCAATCATGGTGTCGAAGAGCGAGCCTTGCACGCGGATACCATAATTTCTGAGTTCCAGGATGTCGTACTTAATATTTTGGCCTACTTTCTCTATTTTTTCATTTTCAAAAAAAGGACTAAAAATTGCCACCTGCCGCTTTGCTTCTTCGCGATCGGCCGAAACAGGAACATAATAGGCTTCGCCTTCTTTGAAAGCAAAGGAAAGACCCACCAGTTCACTCAACAATGGATCCACACCCGTGGTTTCGGTATCGAAACAGACCGATTGCTGTGCACACAGCACCTTGCTCAAAGCGATCATCTCATCTTCTGTCTCCACCATGCTGTATCGATGGGGTGTGGTATTGATATCGCTGAAGTCGGATGGCAACAGAGATGCTACATCCTTTTCCGGTTCAGCTGCCGGAAGCGTTTCCGCCTGATCGAACAGGGCAAACAAATCGCCTTGTACGGGTACTTTCGTTGCTGTTTTCACCGGCTCCTGCTTCAATACCCGGGTGAGCAGGGTACGAAATTCAAACTCTTCGAAAAGCGCCTTGATGGCTTCTTCATCGATGTCTCTCCGCACAAAATCATCCTCCACTACATCAATGGGGACATCTGTTTTGATGGTGGCCAGAAACTTGGAGAAACGTATCTGCTCACTGTGCTCTTCAATTTTTGTTTTTAAGCTTCCTTTCAGTCGGTGGCTGTTCTCCAGCAGGGTTTCTATGGAACCAAACTCATTCAAAAGCTTGATGGCCGTCTTTTCACCTACGCCTGGGCAGCCAGGTATGTTGTCGGAAGCATCCCCCATCAATCCCAGCAAATCGATCATTTTGCAGGGGTGATCAATTTGATACTTTTCCATCACCTTTTTATCATCCAGCAAATCAAAGTCGTTGCTGCCATACCTGGGTTTGTACATGAAGATATGAGACTCAGTCAACTGCCCATAATCTTTATCTGGAGTCATCATGTAGACATCAAACCGTTCTTTGTCGGCTCTTTTGGCAATAGTGCCGATCACATCATCTGCTTCGTAACCGGGAACTTCGAGCACCGGCATATTGTAAGCCTTGATGATATTTTTGATGATGGGAACAGAAAATTTAATCACTTCGGGCGTCACTTCCCGCTGTGCTTTATAGTGCTCATATGCTGTGTGACGAAATGTGGGTCCGGCAGGGTCGAATGCAACGGCTATGTGAGAGGGCTCCTCTTTGCGCAGGACCTCTTCCAGTGTATTGATAAATCCAAATATAGCTGAGGTATTCCTGCCCTTCGAATCGATACGCGGATTCTTTATGAAAGCATAATACGATCTGTAGATAAGAGCGTATGCGTCGAGAAGGAAGAGTTTATTTTTGTTCATAATGTAAAGTTACAAATATTTGTTGCGAACAGGAGAATTATTTCTACTTTTGTAGGTCATTAATTAGGTGTGATGGATCAAAGTAAGATTATAAAAGATTTTCTGCAGGATGAGCTTCTCCTTTTCGATGAATACTTCCGCGAATCGGTAAAAAGCAACAATCCGAGAGTGGCAGAGATGATCACCTATGTGTTTAACACGAACGGAAAACGACTGAGGCCCATGCTTGTACTTTTAACAGCCAAAGCTTGCGGTCGTATTATTCCGGAGACTTATCACGGCGCTGTTACAGTAGAGTTGTTGCATACGGCCACGCTGGTACACGATGATGTAATTGATAAATCGGATATGCGTCGCGGAAAGGAATCGGTTAACGCTGTATTCGATAACACCAAAGCCGTACTGATTGGTGACTACCTGTTGTCTACAGCGCTGATGGAGAGCGTGAAAACAAATGATTTGGGTATCGTAAGCATCATCGCGGAGCTGGGTCAAAACCTCTCTGAGGGCGAGTTGAATCAGTATTCACTGGCACAGGAAGTCATCGTGGATGAGGATGCCTATTTCGAAGTAATCGACAAAAAAACGGCTTCTCTAATGCGCGCCAGCATCGCCATCGGCGCCATTACCGGAGGAGCTGATAAAGAGTTGATCTCTCAATTCAGTCGGCTGGGTGGACTACTCGGCATTTGTTTTCAAATCAGGGACGATATCTTCGATTATTACCAAACCGACGTTGGAAAACCCACCGGAAACGATATCAGAGAAGGAAAGATTACACTGCCGCTTATTTACGCATTGCAGCATGCTCCACAGGCTATTGCTGAAGAGATGAAGCAACTCATTTTTTCACGCGATTACAGTGAAGCCAATATATCGAAAATACTTGCTTTTTCCCGGGATCACCACGGCGTGCAATATGCCTATGATAGAATGAATGATTTTCTGGAAGAGGCAGAGAGCATCATCGCCAATTTTGCATTCGATGATAAGATCAAATCGTTGATGCGTCTTTTCTTGACGTATGTGAAAGAACGTCGTTATTAAAAAAATATCACTCCGGATGGGGAGTGATATTTGTCATTTTCTATTCTTTTCTACTTATTGAATCTCAATAAGTCTGGTTGTTGGAGCCTTTTCTGCGCTGACGGTAGGAATGTCAACAGTCAGAACCCCATTCTCTACTTTGGCTGTGATTTTATCCTTTTCCACATGATCGGGGAGGATCATTCTCCTTTGAAATTGCGTATAGGAAAATTCGCGTCTCAGATAGGATCCTTTTTTGTCTTTGTCTTCTGTCTGATTCTTTTTCTCGAATGCAATCACGAGATTGTTCGAATCATCGATCCTCACATTGCAATCCTCTTTTGTCATTCCGGGAGCGGCTACTTCCACCGTAAATCCGTTTTCGTTCTGCTGAATGTTGATTGCAGGTGCCGATTTGTTGCCCTGTTCCATCCATTCATT
>CAZRRC010000045.1:19028-21452 GCA_964602395.1 uncultured Proteiniphilum sp.
AAAAAAGAGCCGACTCCATATGAGCCGGCCTGTTTCTTTGCCTCACGGATTCACTGGATATTAATATTTCCAAATAGCCTTTTCTGCTATTTCTACCGCCTTGTCGACTGGAACCAGTGCAAATCCCCAGTGATAATCCCTGTTTGCTGGCAGGCTGTATTCGGGTAGGGGGCGTGCACCCCAGCTGTTGTACCCTGCCACACCTTGTTGTTTCAGATCGATGCATACCTCTACAAAATCCTGTGGAGTTACGTCGTTTAGGTGAGTTTGACGCGGAAGTCTATTTTTGGCTTTCGCATCAGATCGGGCGGAAATTTCCTCGCTGCTGAAGTTATTCCATTGATAAGGACGGTGCGTGGCCTCTTCCGCATCAAAATCTTCCACGCTGTTACGCAACGCGTTGAATCCGATGGTACTGTCGGCAACGACCAGAATCCCTTTCTTACTCCCCGTAAGCGCAACCCAGCGGGTATCTGTTCTGTGACCATTTTCCTGCGGACGGGAGTAGGGGACATACATCTCATCGGCAGTGGTTTTGTAGAGACCGATCTTCGATCCGGAGGCCCGGTCGATATAATTTTCCCCCGGTCCTCTACCAAAATAAGAGACACTATTCATGGCAGCTGGCAAACGGAAACGAACCCCTATGCGAGGCACCTCCAACCCGGCCGTTCTCTTGCGTGCAGTAGATGCTTCCGGAGAGAAAGTAGCTGTCAGGGTAGATTCAGAGGCCACAACTTCCTTCTCTTCCATGTCGGTGGAGAGGAAAGTGACATCTACTTTTACAATTCCAGAGGGATGAATTCTGTACTTTACCAGATAAAGGTTACCCGCAGCAAGCAGGTAGGTTGTCTCTACGATGACATCCTTCCCTTCAGGGTAACCCTTCACCTCGGTGACGTGAAACTCTTTACTCGATTGCTTCCACACCTGCAGCCGGCTGGGGTTGCCATTGCCATAGTCGTTGTCGTTCGGTCCCCGCCAAAAGTTGGGTTGTACCCCAAAACCTTTGTCAAAATACTCGGTACCATCCACTTTGTATGAGGTAACCATTCCTTTTGACTTGTCGAATATAAACTGCAGACGCGGTGAGGTGACTTGGATTCCATTCCTGGAATCATTCACGTGCAGGGTGGGATAGTCCGATGGGTCACTGTATATTTGTTTGGCCGCGTGAATGCCCAAATCGAACTGCTCCATCGCCACGATATGCCCCGCTGGAATAAGCGGTTCGGCTTCTTTTTGCACCACCTCGAAATTGATAAAATATTCTGTACCTGGTTTAGGTTTCAGATGAGTCATTGAGACGCTTACCTCAGCAGATTGTTGGGCTAAAAGGGAAACAGGAAGCACTCCATCGGATATTTTTTCCCCGTTTTCGGTAATGGAATAACGGAAAATGTAGTTGTCACTATTGCTGAAGTACTGTCGGTTGATAACCCGGAAAATACCGGCTGAGAGATCGACTGCCTCGAAAGCAAAGTTCTGGTGTACATATTTCACCTCAACCAGGGCAGGGTGGGGGATTCTTCCCGCATTTACCAGTCCATTGAAGAGAAAATTACCGTCGCTGGGCATGTTTGTTCCGTAGTCACCACCATATTTGTAGTAAAGCCTTCCATTTTCGTCGATTGCCTCCATTCCCTGGTCTACCCAGTCCCAGATATACCCGCCTTGAAGGTTGGGATATTTGTAAATGGCCTCCCATTGAATATCAAGATTTCCGTTGGAATTTCCCATCGCATGTGAATATTCGGATGGTATCACCGGTCTGTCGCTCACCTTTTTGCCTATTTCCTCCAGCCATGCGGCACTCGGGTACTGGGGTACATATATGTCGGTGTTGTTATCCCACAGGGCTCGCTCGTAATTCACAGGCCGGTTCATGAAATTGCGCTCCTGATCTTTCAGAAATTTATAGGTGTGGAAGAAGTTGATGCCGTTACCTGCTTCATTTCCCAGAGACCAGATTGCTACGCAGGGATGATTTTTGTTTCTTTCGAACATGTTTACCGTTCGGTCCATGTGAGCCTGTTCCCACTCGGGTTGCTTGGAGAGAGATTCCTGTCCGTAATACATGGCGTGTGACTCAATATTCGCTTCGTCGTATACATACATTCCATACTCAGTGCAGAGCTCATAAAAACGGCGCGATTGCGGGTAATGCGACAGGCGAACCGTGTTGATGTTGTGCAGTTTCATGAGTTCGAAATCCTTTCGCATAATCTCTTCAGTCACGTAATGACCTGTTTTTGGGTTTGTTTCGTGGATGTTAACTCCCTTGAACTTGATGGGCTGGCCATTCACCAAAAACAAGCGGTCGCTACGCTCTCCCGTTTGTACGGTTTTAATTTCGAAACGACGGAAGCCGACAGGGTAGGGGACCACTTCCCCTGTATCATCCCCATCGCGAATAACCGTAAT
>CAZRRC010000046.1:0-20010 GCA_964602395.1 uncultured Proteiniphilum sp.
CCGACCTCAAAGTGGCCGACGGCGTGATTGCTACTTCAGCACTGGCCGACGCAAAAACAAGCACTCCCTCGGTAGCCGAAGACAAATTTCAGCGCATCATTAAAGAAGCCCAGGAAGCCAGCATCATGTTCGTAATCGAACAGGCCAACCTGCGTAAGAGTGAACTCGACAAACAGGATTTGAGTGACTGGAAAAACCGTGTTGAACAAGCATTCAGCGACCCAAAACAAAACCTGAATGTGGAAGTATCGGCATATGCTTCTCCCGACGGTGGACTTTCGCTGAACGAAAAACTGGCTGAAAAACGTGAAAAAAACACCTCTTCTTACCTGACAAAAGAGCTGAAGAGCAAAAACATCGACACCGAAATCTTCGCCCGTTATACAGCTGAAGACTGGGACGGATTCCGTCAGCTTGTTTCTGCATCAAATATACAGGATAAAGAATTGATTCTTCGCGTACTGGAGATGTACACCGACTCGGAAACCCGTGAGAAAGAGATTAAAAATATCTCTTACGTGTTCGAAGACCTGGCCAAAACAATCCTTCCCCAGCTGCGTCGTTCACGCCTTATTGCTAACATTGAGATCGTAGGCAAATCGGATGAAGAGATCATGGCTGCCTGGAAAAGCAACCCAAAAGAACTGTCTGTGGAAGAACTGCTCTATGCTTCGACACTCACAACCGAAGACAAAGTGAAAGAGAGCATTTTCCAGTACGTTACAGCTAACTTCTCGAACGATTACAGAGGCTGGAACAACCTTGGAACCGTTTACTACAAACAGGGCGACTTTGCGAAAGCAAAACAGTCTTTCGAACGCGCTGCACAGGTTAATCCTTCAGCTCCTGAAGCCAACATGAACAAAGCTCTGCTGGCTATCCTGGACAATGATCTGTCAAAAGCCAATGAACTGTTGGGCCGCTCTGCAGGCGCTGCCAGTCTCGATCAAGCCATGGGTGTACTCAGTCTGTTGCAGGGTAACTACAATCAGGCTGTAGGCGCATACGGTAACAACCTGACAAACAATGCCGGTCTGGCACAGCTGCTTGTACGTGATTACAACAAGGCAAAGCAAACGCTGGAAGGAGTGAAGAATGCCGATGCCACAACTGCATACTTGCTGGCAATCATTGCCTCACGCACAAACAACTTCAACGATGTAGCCGGTAACCTCCGCACAGCCATTAGCCGCGATCGCAGCTTTGCTGTTAAAGCTGCCAATGACCTGGAATTTGCAAAATACCGTACCAACCAGGAGTTTATGTCGATCGTAAAATAAAGACTGCGATCAGCAACAACAATAAATTTAAAAGAGGCAGCCTTCTTCAAAAAAAGAGGCTGCCTCTTTTTTCATTGTGTATTTTCTCTCAGATAAGGTAATGAGGAATGGCGAAAATATTTTTTGTATAAAGCAAAAAAGTGTATAAATCAATCAGAGAAAAAATGTAATTTTGCCAGATAAAGGTACACCTTATCAGTCCTTTTTAAAAATCGGCTGATGACGATGCACAAGAATAGAAATATGATCCGATTTAAGGTAGTTGTTAAATATTCAGGCCACATTCTACTTTTCAATTCGCTGTTTTTGCTTATTGCAACAGCCATCTCTTTTTTTAACCAGGAGTCATCATTTCATGCGCTGATTATTAGTTTTGCTATCTGCGCCGCAACAGGTACACTGCCGCAGCTACTAATCGGCAGAACAGGTGAAATCGGGTTTCATGAAGGATTGGCCATTAGTGTATTCGGGTGGGCAGTAACCTGTATAGCTGGAATGACACCCTACCTCATGTGGGGAGGTGAATTTGATCTGGCCAATGCCCTCTTTGAGAGTGTTTCAGGATATACAACTACCGGCGCCAGCATTTTGGCCAATGTGGAAGCACTTCCAAAAGGGTTGCTTTTCTGGCGTTCCTCTACCTCCTTCATCGGGGGAGTTGGAATCATCCTGTTTGTGTTGCTGATACTACCCGAAAAAGGAAGCTCCCTGTCCAGCTTTTACCGGGCAGAAGTCTCTGACTTATCGAAGATGAGCTTCACCATACGGTCACGGCATATCACCCGCATCATCGTCATGGTCTATTTCATACTGATCGTTTCACAAATAATTTTGCTGAAAGTGGCAGGCATGCCTTTCTTTGATGCCATCTGTCATTCCTTTACCACTGTGGCTACCTCCGGATTCTCAACCAGGAATGCAAGTATTGCGGCCTATGACAGTGTCTGGATTGAATCGATCACCATTTTCTTTATGCTCATCAGCAGCATGCACTTCGGACTTATTTACGGAACCATGATGAGGAGAAAGTACAACCTGTTCCGATCTCATCCTACACGCATGTATATTCTCGTACTGTTCATCGGCATCATGCTGATCACACTGCAACTGACTAAAGAAAATTTTTACAGTTTCGGGGAAGCATTCAGGCGGGCAGCGTTTCAGGTTGTCTCCCTGGCAAGCACCACGGGGTATGCGACTGTAGATACCGCAAACTGGCCCTTCTTTTCCATCTTCCTGCTTCTCTATTTTTCTATTCAGTGCGGAATGGTTGGTTCAACTGCCGGGGGAATCAAATTCGACCGCATCTTTCTTTTTTTCGAATCCGCACAGAAACAATTGAAGCAGATTTTACATCCCGAAGGAGTATATGTTGTTAGGATGAATAAACAGGTGATCACCCAAAAGTTGGAACTGCAGATCATGGTTTTCATAATTGTGTATGTGCTTACGCTATCTCTGACAGCGTTGTTGCTTACCACAATGGATATAGACGGAATGACCGCTTTTTCCGCATCTGTTGCGACCCTGGGAAATGTGGGGCCCGGCTTTGGTACGGTCAGTTCACTGGGAAATTTCGGTCATTTGCCCGATGCTGCCAAATACATCCTCTCGGCCAACATGCTGCTGGGACGCCTCGAGATCATGAATGTATTTGCCTTGTTGATGATGTTGGTGTTCCGTCAGAAACGTTAAGCGAACAGATGGAGATGGGGCGAGATTGACAAACGGCTCCGAACAGAATTCCGATTACTTTTCGTATCTTTGCGACACTTTTTTATTTACTATTGAGAGCTTATATAATGATGAATTTTGTGGAAGAACTCCGTTGGCGCGGGATGATACAAGATGTGATGCCCGGCACGGAAGAACAGTTAATGAAAGAACAAACCGCAGGATACCTCGGTATAGATCCCACTGCCGATTCGCTACACATAGGACACCTGGTGGGTGTGATGATGCTGAAGCATTTTCAGCGTGCCGGCCATACGCCCATCGCACTGGTGGGGGGCGCCACTGGAATGATTGGAGACCCTTCCATGAAATCGGCAGAGCGTAACCTGCTCGATGAGGAGACATTGCGCCATAATCAAAAAGCCATACAAAAACAGCTGGCCAAATTTCTCGACTTTGAGAGCGACATTCCCAATAAAGCCGTACTTGTGAATAACTACGACTGGATGAAAAATTATAGCTTCCTGCATTTCATCCGTGACATCGGAAAACACATCACGGTCAATTACATGATGGCAAAAGATTCCGTAAAGAAACGACTCAGCGGAGAATCGAGCGAAGGAATGTCGTTCACCGAGTTCTCCTACCAGCTGCTGCAGGGATACGACTTTCTGCATCTATACAGGGAAAAGGGATGCCGCCTGCAACTGGGCGGTTCCGACCAGTGGGGCAACATCACCACCGGCACAGAACTGATTCGCCGCGTGGAGGGAGGGGAAGCCTTTGCTCTGGTCTGCCCGTTGATCACCAAAGCCGACGGTGGTAAATTCGGAAAAACTGAGACCGGAAACGTCTGGCTAGACCGGCGCTATACATCCCCATATAAATTTTACCAGTTCTGGCTGAACGTAAGCGACAACGATGCCGAAAAGTATATCAAGATCTTCACTTCTCTGTCGCAAGTCGAGATTGAAACGCTGGTAGCGGAACAGCAGGCTACTCCTCACCTACGTCCCCTGCAGAAGAGACTGGCTGAAGAAATAACTGTGATGGTTCACTCACGCGAAGATTACAACATGGCAGTGGATGCTTCAGAAATTCTTTTTGGAAAATCTACCTCACAAGCCCTCAGAGCCATCGACGAGGAGACATTCTTACAGGTTTTTGAAGGGGTACCACAATTTGGTATCTCAAAGGAGAAGCTAGCCACGGGAATCAAAGCGGTGGATTTGCTGACCGACGATGCAGCAGTCTTTCCCTCAAAGGGAGAAATGCGCAAAACCGTGCAGGCTGGTGGTGTGATGATCAACAAGGAAAAACTGGACACATTCGACGAACTCATCACCCCGTCGTACTTGATCGGCGATAAATATATCCTGGCTCAACGCGGAAAAAAGAACTATTTCCTGTTAATCGCTGAATAACGATCAATAAGGAGCCTTTTCTCCCTTTTTTGCGGGTGAAAAATTTGCAACGTTAAAATTATTGTACTACTTTTGCACTGCTTTTCACGAAGCAATTAGGATTGTCCCATGGTGTAATGGTAGCACATCTGATTTTGGTTCAGCCAGTTAAGGTTCGAATCCTTGTGGGACAACGCATAAATAACCAGCCTTTTCGGGCTGGTTATTTTTTATTTAAACTCTTCCAGTTGGATATAGCTGTCCAGTTTTCCGTTTTTATCGTATGTTTCTGATTTTACCACACCCACGCCCCTTGCGTACCATTCTGCAGTAGAAGAATTCACTTTCTTTCCCATTACCGAAGCAATTACATCACCGGTAAATTTAAAGCATTTGAAACTTCCTGCTGGAACAGAAATATCCTCTATCGCCTCCACACGACGATTAATTATATTTGTGGATAACTTCAGATTGATAAATCCCATTTTCATGGCCATCTCCACATTTGCATCGGGAAGTGAAGTTCCCGGTTGCGGGTCGACAGGTATTTCCATGTTGTTTCCTTTGATCTCTATCTGGGATTCGGAAGAATCTTTTCCTCCTTCCTGGAAAACCGCTTTGTTGATGAAATTACTCATATCGAAGTACAACACATTCCCCTTTTTTACAAGGGTAATTTCTTCGCTGAGTCCCGATTCATTTTTCGCGTTCATCGATTCAATTAAATAGGTGATTTCCATGTTATCTCCCTCTGCAAGGATATTTTTGATGGTATATTTCATCGTCTCGATTTCTTTGCTTTTCTTGTCGTATCTCTTGTAAACGAGCACTTTTCCTTCCTCTGTCGGAAAAAATATTTCCTGTGCTTTCAAGGCTGTTATGCCAAAAACAATCAACGTGAACAATACTATTTTTTTCATTTGTGATAATTATTTGATGTGATATACATGAATAACTGGTTCAACAGGCCTGCCCAAATAGGATCCTTTACCTACAGAAAAGAATCTGGTTTAATAATCAGCGCACTCAACAGCGTAGTGACCAATATGGATGCCACAATGATCGACAAAAGAGAGACAATGAAAAAAGTGTTTCTTTTGTCATCAGGTGTCTGTAATATTGGTGTCATTCCCTGATACAATAGATACAGTCCATACAGTCCCGCAAGTGTGGCTACTATCGACAAGGAGGGAATAATCAATAAGATGCCCGCAACGAATATGGGTGTATACGAGTACGACACGAGCTGAAAGGCCCTGTTAAAGTCTTTCGCCTGTTCAAATTTAGGTGACAGGAGGGAGATGACCCATGCCGAGAGATAGACACCGCCCAACGAGGAAATAAAAGAGAGAATGGCCTGCCGCAGTCCAAAACCCACGGAGCCAATATGAATACCCATTACGTTGTGTCCGATGAGGCCATAACCAATAAAACTCGCCAACGCAGGAATAAGTGCCAGTGGAATCAGATAAGTGGTGAGAATTACCAGCTGATTTTGATTCTCTTCCGCAATTGTGTGCCATGCTGTCTTGGGGGTAACAAGAATGTCCTTTGCCCGTTTGATGATGTCCATGATTTTATTTATTTAAGTGTGGTGAAAAAAAACTGTGAGCAATAACAAAAATATTGCTTTAGGCAAAGTAAAAACACCCCCTAAAAGGGGTTTTTTATTTAATTTAAGCAAACATACCTTATCTTATAAAAAAAAGTATATTTGTCTCATGATCCCTGTAAGCGTAAAAGCATGGCAAAACGAACAATTCATGGTCGTGATTTGATCTTATTTTTTTTGGTTGTGGCTACGACCGGGATGTCAGCTGCAACTCCTACTGATTCTCTTGTCCGTCTGTTTACAGACAAAAAGGGGAAAACAATGATTGATTCTTTACTCGTACGAGGAAGAGAGTTACTTTATACTGATCCCCAACTGTCGTTTCAGGTCGCCCTGAAGGCAGTCGCTTTATCAAAGGAACAGGACGACAAGCCAAGTGAAGCAAATGGATATCGGTTATTGGGTAGTTATTATACTGACATTACCGGTGACTACACCGCAGCCCTCGAAGCATGCCAAAAAGCAGACAAGATTTTCAAAAAGCTGGAGAATTATGAAGGGATAAAGGGAAGAGGAGCCGTACACCACAATCTTGCAACCATCTATCACAGACAAAGTGATTATGTGAAAGCAATTGATTACTATACACAGGCACTTACATTTTTCGATGCCATTGGAGACAAAATCATTCGCCCAAAAACACTCAACAACCTCTCCAATCTTTACTCATTCCTGAAAGACTATCCCAAAGCAGAGAAGTATGCAACCGAAAGTCTTGAACTCGCAGAAAAGAATGACGACAGCTACATGATATCGGTGGCCGGTATCACCCTGGCCGACGTACTGATTCTGCAGGGAAAGTTTGAGAAAGCGCTGCTTTATATTGAGTCATCAAAGAAAATTGCCGAAAAGCGGCAAGATCACTATATCATGGAGCTTGTACATCTCAACTACGGCAACTATTACACGAACATTAAAGACTATGCACGGGCCGTGACGGAATATAAAATGGCATACGATTACGCTCTTTATCTGACCAATGAATGGGAACAGATGAGGGTACTGATCAACCTCTCCGGTGCATTGATTGCCGATGGCAAATATGAGGAAGGCCAACAGGTGTCGGAGAAAGCGTTATTGCTGACAGAAAAAATGGGCTCCGATGATATGAAGCATACACTTTGGATAGATTTTTCACTGATATCGGCACACAATGGCGATTACAAGAAAGCATATGATTATCTCAACCGGGCTTACTTACTGAAAGATAGGCTGATGAACGCAGATAGATTGCGCCATGCCGATTTACTCGAATCAGTCTATCAAACAGAAAAGAAAGAATTGGTTATCGCGGCGCTGGAAAGCGACAGGAAAATATCGCGTATCATCTATATCTCAGTTATACTAATTTCCTTGATGTTGATCATACTGCTCTTTTTCAGTCAAAAAGCGATAAAAGCAAAAAAAGAGCTTGTAGAACAAGAGGTAAAACAACTTGAAAAAGAAAAACAGCTCGTCGCCGCCAATGCTATTATGGAGGGAGAGACGGCAGAACGATCGAGGCTGGCCCGCGATATGCATGACGGACTTGGGGGGATGCTCTCAGCCATAAAACTCAATCTTTTTAATCTGAAAAAAGCAAACGGGACTCTCACGGAAAACGATGATGCCAAGTTTATCAAGGTAATGACGATGCTCGACAATTCAATCAGTGAACTGCGACGTGTAGCACACAACCTGATGCCCGAATCACTGCTTCAATATGGTCTGAGGACCTCTCTCCAGGATTTTTGCAGCGATCTGAACAATGTACACTTTCATTTTTATGGAGAGGAGAAAAGGCTGGAAAGTAAACTGGAGATGATGCTATACCGTTCGGCATTTGAGCTGGTGAACAATGCACTCAAACACGGCGAAGCAACTCAGATTAACATGCAGGTCATACAGCAGACCGACAGGATATCGCTTACTGTGCAAGACAACGGAAAAGGTTTTGATCCCAGGAAAACCACAAAAGGAAGCGGATTAAACAATATCAGCAACCGGGTAGCCTCTGCCAACGGCACAATGAATATTTTATCTGATGCAGAAGAAGGTACAGAAATCATCATTGAATTCAATATATAATTTCCACTGAAAAGGGAAACTTGCAGACTGCACAAAAAAAAAGAACCTGGGGACCCGCATGGTCCCAGGTTCTTTG
Organism: uncultured Proteiniphilum sp.; assembly: GCA_964602395.1. Lineage (GTDB taxonomy): Bacteria > Bacteroidota > Bacteroidia > Bacteroidales > Dysgonomonadaceae > Proteiniphilum. Next base: position 8,113 of record CAZRRC010000046.1, read on the forward strand.
TTGGTTCTTTGTTGCACCAAAAGGTGAAAAATTATTTGGAGTAGCTCTCTTTCACAAAAGCAGCATTGCTCAAATAATCGTAACTTTTTCTTACACCTTCGAAAGGAGTACCGGTGTATCTTTCCACTTCTACGACCATATACTTGGCCCCGGCTTTATCTGCATTGTTATAGATAGCATCAAATCCTACCATTCCGCTTTGACCTAATTCCTTGCTGTCTTTGATATGAAGGATCTCAAAACGTCCAGGATATTCATTGAAATAATCTACAGGAGCTTTTTGTCCCATGACGGTCCAATAGACATCCATTTGGAAGAACACTTTTGCAGGATCGGTATTTTTCAACATATAATCGTATATCACTTCACCTTCCACTTCTTTAAATTCGAAGTTGTGGTTGTGATAGCCAAACCGAAGACCGGCAGCATTACATTTCTCTCCGATCTGGTTGAAGTAGTCGCAGTAAGCTTTCAGGTCGGCCAACGTTTTGGGGGTCGGGATCCAGGGAACCACCAGATACTTCATACCGGCATCTACGTGTGCCTGAATAGCGGTATCCCACCATGCCCAGGTTTCTTCCCAGTTTGTGTCGGTAGTGGGTTCTGCCAGCGGGCGGCCAGTATGCGACGACAATACTTGCATACCAGCATCCTCGATCGACTTCTTGAAATCGGCGGGAGACATTCCGTAGAACTGACCGTCGGCGTAACCAGCGGTTTCCACACCAGTGTAGCCCATTTTAGCCACGCTGTCGATGGTCGCAGCATAGTCGGCCTTGATATCATCGCGTACAGAGTATAACTGCAGGTAAATGTCTTTTTTTGCTGCAGTAGCAGCTTCATCTTTTTGCTGTCCTTCCACACAACTAGAGAAAATAATCAAGCTGCATACCAGCACTGTACTAAGTAAAATGGAACGTTTTTTCATTGTATTTTTTTTTGTTAAAGGATATTCCCACCCGAAGGGGAAATATCCTTTAGGAGTTCTAATTAATCCAATATTTTAATTTTGATATTTCTGTACCATACATCGTCGCCATGATCCTGCAAGCCGATATAACCTTCCTGGTTTTCACCACCTGCATTCAGGAAGTTTGGCCAGTCTTTGAACTTGCTTCCGGCAACCATCTCTTTCCATGCGTCGGTCCAGAGATGATACTCCACTACGTTTTCTCCATTTTGAGAATGGATAACGGTGCCCCTGTATACCATGATTCCACCTGTATTCCATTCGCCGGCAGGCTTTGCATTCTGTGGCACGGCAGGAACCAAATCATAGAGAGAAGCCGACTGACGGTTTCCATCCTTACCCAGTTTTGCATCCGGGTGTCTTTCGTTGTCGAGTACCTGATATTCGGGTGAAGACTCGTAGATGGGTTTTCCTTCTACTTCCTGAGCCAGGTAGAAGATGCCGCTGTTACCACCTTCCGAGACTTTCCACTCGAAGGTAAGTTCAAAATTCTTGAATTTCTGGTCATAGATGATGTCACCGCCATCCTTGGCACCTGCTTCACCCATACCCGAACCGTTGATCTTGATGGCTCCATCTTCGATGGTCCATGCTGTCGGCATATCGGCACGGTTGTAACCACGCCAGCCTGTGAAATCAGCTCCATTGAAAAGAGTGATCCAACCTTCATCAGCTGCAACCACTTCGGTAGAATCAACGCCATCGGTCGTCGCCGATTGTTTGCTGGCGTTGGTACAAGATGCGAAAATCATGCCTGACATAATGAGTAAACTAAACAAATAAAAAACTTTTTTCATAACTATTTTCTTTTTAATTAAACTGACAATTTAATTGTGAAAGAAAGGGAACAACAACGTACAAAGCCATTGTTGTTCCCTTTAAGACATTCATTTACGGCATGGCCGGTAATTCGTAACCATTTTTGTAAGTATGCTTGATAAGCTCATTGGCATATGCTACGGCATTCACTGGTTCAGTCCAGGTCTTATTGAAAGTAGGATGACCGTCGGTGATCTTGAAGCCGTCTTCGATGATGGTTCTGATATTAGCGTCGGCAGGAATATTGGTGAAGCGCATATTTTCGCCATCCCATTCTAGTTCCTGATTCAACGCTTGCAGTCTTACGGCGAGAACACCCATGACCACCATTTCGTTGAAAGGCCCTGCTTCGGAGAAAGGAGAAGCTGTTTCTACACGGTTTGATGGCGTTTCCTTGCAGGCACGCACCCAGTCCATTTCGTGCGAAAGGGTCACTTCACGCTGTGTTTTGGGTGAGTTGGGCTTACGACCCGATACCAACCATGGGTTCACACCGTAACAGCCACAGATCAAGGTGTCTTTTGTTCCATGGAAGATTACACCGCCACCCTGGTCGTTCAGGTTTTTGCCGGCCGGAACACCTTCGGGACGCATGGGGACGAGACCTCCATCGTACCAGTATACCTCTACTTCGGGCATACCTACCTTTGGCAGGTTGTCACGCTGTGGGAAAACATATTTCACCATCTGGGCATTGGGAGCACAGTCGTTCAGCAGCATGGTGGATGATCCCTGTACCTTTGTGGGATAACCCAAATTCAACCCTTTGAATACAGGGTGAAGGATATGGCAGGCCATATCACCCAGGGCACCTGTACCAAAATCCCACCAGCCACGCCAGTTCCAGGGATGATAGATGTTGTTGAAGGGACGGTTGTTGGCCGGCCCAATGAAGAGATCCCATTTCAGCGTAGAGGGTATCTTGTCGGCCTTTTGAGGGGTCATCAGTCCCTGTGGCCAGATGGGCCGGTCGGTGAATGTTTCCACCTTTGTTACTTCGCCTATCTGTCCGTCTCTGATCCAGTCGACTACCTGACGCACGCCGGAGCCGGATGAACCTTGGTTACCCATGCTGGTTGCCACTTTGTACTTTTTGGCCAGTTTGGTCAGCAAACGTGATTCATACACGCTGTGTGTAAGCGGTTTTTGAACGTATACATGCTTGCCCATGGTCATAGCCTCGGCAGCAATCAATGCGTGGGTATGGTCTGCTGTAGCTACAACCACTGCATCGATGCTTTTCCCCAACTCTTCATACATCTTTCTGTAATCGTAGTACTTCTTTGCTTTGGGAAAATAATCGAAAACACGCTGGCTGTATTTCCAGTCCACATCGCACAATCCCACGATATTCTGGCTTTCCAGGTTCTTGAGATTAGCAAAACCCATACCTCCTATACCCACTCCTGCGATATTCAGTTTATCACTCGGGGCAGTATAACCCATACTCCTTCCAAGTACCGAAGACGGCACCACTGTTAGACCAGCTGCTGCAATAGCGCCGGTTTCTAAGAATCTTCTTCTCGAAATTTTTGATGACATAAGTAATTTTTTTTGGTTTTAACTCTCAGTTAATAATGATTATTCTCTTGTTATTTCCTCTTTGTCTTTATCCCAATACATGGTTCGCCCTTCCAGATAAGCCCTTGTTCCCATATGAGCCGTGATGGCTTCCTCGAAACCCTGGTCGATGCCGCAGGAAGGCTGCTTTCCACTCCGAATACAGCTGATCCACTCCTTCAGATGAAGGAAGGTGGTGTTGTAACGTTTACCGCTGATAAATGAGTAGAGCAGTCCCCGTTCAGCAAAATAACGTTCTGTAGCTGTGGACACGGCATCTACACTTTGCCCCGGAATATAGGTATAAAAGGGTTCATCCGTTTTGATGATACCTTGCTCTACTTTCTGACGGTATTGCACTGTTTGTGGGTCTACCGTCACGGTCAGCGTGTTTCCAACCTCCATGGTGGCATCTTGCCCCATGATCTTTCTGCTACGGCGGAATTGATTGGCCAACGTGGCTGAATAGATCATGGTCATATCCTTGTCCTTGAACTCAAACACGGTCTGCAGCACATCCGGTACGGTGCGTCCATCCTTAAAAAAGTAAACCCCTCCCGATGAACTGGCCGATGAAGGTATACCAATATTAAGTATCTGGTTCATGGCATCGTATTCATGTGTAAGCAGATCACCACTCAATCCTGTACTGTAATCCCACCAGCAGCGCCACCGAAAAAAACGTTCCAGACTGAATTTGTCTCTCGGTTCGGGTCCTACATACTTCGCCAGACCCGCAGAAGTCATGTAATCCATGTACTCTTTTATTCTCTCGGGATCTCCTTCAAATTGTTTCCAGTCGATATTCTTCGGGTTGGCCTCTTCATGAATGGGATAAACCCACGCTCCGTTGGGATCGTTCCGGTTGGTGCCTGTTTCAATCAGCGTGATCTTCCCGAGGAGGTTATTTTCCACGATTTGACGGGCACGTTCATACGCCTCTATTTGTCTGTTCTGATGTCCCAGTTGAAATACGATCTGCGGATTTTCTTTTACCAGTGTACGAAGCATGTAGGTCTCGGGTACGGTCCATGTCATGGGCTTTTCCACATAGACATGCTTGCCAGCCCTCACAGCATCCATGGCCATCGTACCATGCCAGTGATCAGGTGTGGCGATCACCACGGCATCTACGTCGGGTGCTGCCAGCAGCTCCTTGTAGTGAAGATAGCGTTTTGGTTGCGGTCCGAACTTCCCGTTCACACCTTCCCGGTGAATATTGGAACCGGCTCGGATGGCATCCGTTGCAAAGGAATCAAAAATGTCGCATACAGCGGTGATCTCCACCCGCAGATCTTCCTGCTCCAGAAAATCCTGATAGCGGGTACTGCCCGTTTTGGATAGATCCTTCTGAACATCCACATATTCAGGTGTTGCAAAACCCAGTGCCTGCATCAACTGTGTTCCTCGGATACCATGTCCTATGATACCCAGCCTGATGATGGTGGCATCGGATAAGGTTGGGCTGTAAGGGGCTGCATCGCTTTTTATGCGAAACATTTCAGCGGCATCACGGTTGGTGAGTTCCTTCTTTTTCTTTTGATATACACCATAGGCCATGGCTCCCAATACAGGCACTGCTACCAAAGCTTTAAGCGTGTCGCGCCGTCCCTGTGAGATTTCCTTTCCCGGTTTATCTTCCTCGTCTTGTCGTATATTGTTTTTTTCTTCGTTCATAAAAATGTACCTTCCTGATTATATCGTTCCCTTCTCAGTTGAATTTGCATGAATTTCTGGATGCGTAACTGATTGTTTTTTACCCTTGCGAAACAGTAAACTGTCAAAACCGATGATCCTCGATGTGGGAAATAGCGCCAACACCAGAACCGATAGCAGCATGATCAGGTTTTTATCGATCCATAAATAGGAGCCTTCAGTAGGCATCATGTATTCCACATTTAACAAGGGGGGGTGGGAAAGATAAAACAACAACAGAAAAAGGAAAGCACCAAGGTAACCCAGCCTGGTGAGTAAACCCAATATCAGCGACAAACCGACTAATGTCAGTCCCCAGACGTTGACGAAGTTGACCACTTCAAGCATAACTGGATTTTCAGCCAGCTGCAGGAACAAGGGGGAAAAAACTCCTTTCGAGTCGACCAGATAACCATAAGCTGACCAGTTAGGAGTAAATAATTTTGCTAATCCTTCGTATAAGAAGTACCATCCGATGAACATGCGCAATGTAAACAATGCATACATTTGCAGTTTGCTATAATGAGATAAACGCATCTTTTGTAAATATGACCTATTAGATTATTCCTGTTTTTCTTCAAAAATAAACACAATCGTAAAAGTAAGATAAAAAAAAAATAAAACGAAATTTTATAGAGAGAAACAGGCTTGGAGTGGGTGAAAAAATATATATCCGGGTAAATTTCAACAATAAATCATCAAAATCGGTAAATTTGTTTACATTTGATCGTTTCTTTTTGTAATTTCGTTTCCACCCATTTGCACTACATGACGGCGAAAGGTTTTTCATGCAGGCGACGGGGCTAAAATGAAGAAGTTCGATGAAGGTAGGGTCGTATTTTTTGCAGAAGGTACGTAATCGGCTTTCCGGAGAATCGTGGATATAAAATTAAGAAATTAGCATAATGACGCACAACTCTTTTTTAGGCCTGATTGAACAAAGCTTCCGCAACAATTGGAATGCACGGGCCATGACCGACTTTGAGGGCAAGACCTTTTATTACAGAGATTTTGCACGCGAAATTGACCAACTGCACGAATATTTCAATGCCGCCGGCATACAACGTGGCGATAAAATCTCGATTTGTGGTAAGAACTCAGCCCACTGGGCAATCGTTTTTTTTGCCACCCTCTCCTATGGAGCTGTGGCGGTAAGCATCCTGCACGAGTTCGACAAGGAGAGTGTGCAGTTTATTGTAGATCACTCCGATTCGAAGATATTTTTTGTGGATGAGGCCATATGGAAACGGATAGATGAAACCACCCTGCCTCAGGTGGAGAATGTGTTTTCACTCGACGACTTTGCGCTGTTGAAGAGCACATCCGACCAGATGAGTGCGTTTGTCCATGCTGCCCCCTCCTATTTTGAGAAAAAATATGAATCTGGGTTCTTCGTCAACGACCTTTCTTTTCGCACCGAAAAACCCGAGGAACTTGCAGTCATCAATTATACATCGGGCACCACCAGTAGTCCCAAAGGAGTGATGTTGCCCTATCGCAGCTTGTGGTCGAACACCAAATTTGCCAATGACAGCCTCGAATTCATCCATGCAGGTGATAATATTGTCTGCATGCTGCCCATGGCACATGCTTACGGACTTTCCTTTGAGGTGCTCAACTCCATCTCGATGGGGTGCCATATTTACTTTCTGGGGAAGACGCCTTCCCCCAAGGTGTTGATGGAAGCATTTGCCGAGTATAAGCCCAAGCTGGTGCTGGCCGTACCGCTTATTATCGAAAAGATTGTCAACCGCAATGTTTTACCGAAACTAAACAAAGGTGCAGCAGCAAAACTCATCAAGACACCCCTGCTAAACAAGGTGATATACAACAAGGTACGGAAGTCTATGATCGACTTCTTCGGTGGCAACCTGGTGGAGGTGGTGATTGGAGGGGCGGCTTTAAATGGCGATGTGGAAAAATTCTTGCGAAAAGTCAAGTTCCCTTATTCCGTGGGTTATGGCATGACCGAGTGTGGACCCCTTGTCTCCTATGTGTTCTGGAACGAATTTAAGGAGCGTTCCTGCGGCAAGGTGGTCGACAGAATGGAGGTGAAGATCGATTCCGAAGACCCGGAAAAAGTAGTGGGTGAGATACTCACCCGGGGCAGCAACCTGATGTTGGGTTATTATAAAAACGAAGAGGTAACCAGGCAGGTCTTCACGCCTGATGGTTGGCTAAAAACGGGCGACCTCGGAACGCTCGACAAAGATAACTTCGTGTTCATTCGGGGTAGGAACAAAAACATGATCCTCGGTCCTTCGGGACAAAATATTTATCCCGAAGATGTCGAAGAAAAAATAAACAGCTCCCCCTATGTGAGTGAATCGTTGGCTATTGAGGATAACCACAAAGTGGTGGCTCTCATTGTGCCCGATTACGAAGTGCTGCAGGCAGAAGGCATCGCTACCGATCAGCTGACGACCTTCTTTGAAAAGATCGTCAGCAATATCAATGCCAAATTGCCCTCTTACAGCAAAATAAGCTCTTTTAGAATTCGGAATGAGGAGTTTGAGAAAACGCCCAAACGAAGCATCAAGCGGTTCAAGTACCAGTAAAAATAAGAGGCCGTCTCAAAACAATTTTTGAGACGGCTTTTTTGTTTCAGGAAATAGCTTCTTGCACGGATAATAGAAGGGTAATAGAATGGTAATGGGTCGTTATCCCCTTATTGATGAATAAGCCAAACATAAGGAATATATAAGGGAATACCAAGCATGGTACGAAGGAAGGCCGTCTCATGAAAAAACTTTTGTAACCCCAAAAAGTTGGAGAAGATTCTTTAGATATAAAAATAACCCCAAAAAGTATTTTGTCTAACTTTTGGGGGTCGGTTCAATTTTGAGACAGCCTCTTATTTATTCAATACTCATCCCAGCTTTTTATTTCGATATCCTCAAGCCCCATTTTGCAGAAGGCGGTAATAAAAGCACTTGCTAAACGGGCGTTGGTAATGAGCGGAATGTTATAATCAACTGCTCCGCGTCGGATGATGTAGCCGTTGGTCAGCTCCCGTCGTGTCACATCCTTAGGAATATTGATGATCAGGTCGAACTGCTTGTCGGCAATCATCCGGGGAATGTTGTTTCCCCCATCCTCATCGGGCCAGTTCACATCGGTGGCCTTGATACCATTGTCCCCGAGGAACTTGCAGGTACCATGGCTGGCATACAGATCATAACCTTTCTCTCCCAATAACTTGCAGGCTTCCAGCAGATCCACCTTCGACTTCATCTCTCCCGACGAGATCAGAATGCCTTTTTTCGGTATTTTATATCCCACGGAGAGCATCGACTTTAGGATAGCATCAGAAAAATCTTCGCCAATGCAACCCACCTCACCGGTGGATGACATGTCCACGCCCAGCACTGGATCGGTATTCTGCAGTCTGGAAAATGAAAACTGCGATGCTTTCACCCCAATATAGTCCAGGTCGAACACCGAGCTGTCGGGTTTTGCATAGGGTGCATCCAGCATGATGCGGGTGGCTGTTTCAATAAAATTGTGTTTGAGCACCTTCGACACAAACGGGAAGGAGCGTGATGCACGCAGATTGCACTCAATCACTTTGATGTCGTTGTTCTTGGCCAGATACTGGATGTTGAAGGGGCCGCTGATGTTGAGTTCGCGGGCAATTTGTTTCGAGATCTTCTTCACACGTCGCATGGTCTCGAAATAGATTTTCTGCGCAGGAAATACAAGTGTGGCATCGCCTGAATGCACCCCGGCAAATTCCACATGCTCCGAGATGGCATATTCCACCACTTCCCCATTTTTGGCTACTGCATCGAATTCAATCTCCTTGGCATTCTGCATAAAGCTGGATACGACTACGGGATATTCTTTGGAGACATTGACTGCCATCTTGAGGAATACGTGCATCTGTTCCCTATCATAACAAACATTCATGGCTGCACCCGAAAGCACGTAGGAGGGCCGTATCAGCAATGGGAAGCCTACCTCATCGATGAAGGCATCAATCTCCTCGATGCTGCTTGCCTCTTTCCAGCGTGGCTGGTCGATACCGAGTTCATCGAGCATGGCGGAAAACTTGTGCCTGTTTTCGGCCCGGTCGATGGAGAGAGGCGAGGTTCCCAGGATGGGCACCTGCTGACGGTGCAGCTTCATAGCCAGATTATTGGGTATCTGTCCACCCACAGAAACAATGACACCTTTCGGCTCTTCGATGTCGATGACATCCATCACCCGTTCGAAGGTGAGTTCATCGAAATAGAGCCGGTCACACATATCGTAATCGGTCGATACCGTCTCGGGATTGTAATTGATCATCACTGAGGAGTACCCCAGTTCACGCGCAGTCTGCACCGCATTCACCGAGCACCAGTCGAACTCCACCGACGAGCCGATGCGATAAGCGCCCGAACCGAGCACCACCACGGCTTCTTTTTCATCCTTATGCGGTACATACGCTTTCTCCGATCCGTAGGTGAAATAGAGGTAATTTGTTTTGTCGGGATGCTCCGAGGCCACGGTATTGATGCGACGCACGACTGGCAGAATGCCCATTTCTTTGCGACGATCGCGCACCCTGATCAGTTCCTCCTGCACGGTCCCTGTGGGTTCTTCCACAAAACGGGCGATCTGGAAATCGGAGAAACCCAGTCTCTTAGCTTCTTTCAGCACATCCTCCGGCAGCTCTTCTATTTTGTGATATGTAGCAAGTACTTTTGAGTAGTTGTAAATATTTTCCAGTTTCCCCAGAAACCAGGGATCAATCTTTGTAAGTTCCTCAATCTGTGCCACACTGTATCCTTTTTCAAAAGCATCGGCAATGGCGAAGATACGTAGATCGGTCGGCTTAGCCAGCGACTCTTCCACATTATCGAAGGTGATCTCCCTGTTTCCTACGAAGCCGTGCATCCCCTGCCCGATCATGCGCAGTCCTTTCTGAATAATCTCCTCAAACGATTGCCCGATCGACATGATCTCTCCCACCGATTTCATGGAAGAGCCGATCTCGTGACTCACACCGTAGAACTTATTCAGGTCCCAACGGGGTATCTTTACAATCATATAGTCCACCGCGGGGGCTTGGTATGCTGAGTTCGGCGTTCCCATTTCACCAATCTGGTCGAGCGTGTAACCCAGTGCCAGCTTGGTAGCCACAAAGGCCAGCGGATAGCCTGAGGCCTTGGAGGCCAGTGCCGAGGAACGACTCAAACGGGCGTTGATCTCAATGATGCGGTAATCGTTGGTGACCGCATTAAAGGCATATTGTATGTTACATTCACCCACGATGCCGATGTGGCGGACAACCCTTCTTGCGATATCCTCCAATAGGAAGATCTGCTCTTGTGTGAGCGTGATGATGGGTGCCACCACGATGCTCTCGCCGGTATGGATACCCAGTGGATCGAAGTTCTCCATCGGCACCACCGTGAAGCAATGGTCGTTGCTGTCGCGGATCACCTCAAACTCGATCTCCTTCCATCCCTTCAGGCTCTCCTCCACCAGTATCTGGCTCGAAAAGGAGAGTGCACTTTTACAGAGCTCAATGAACTCTGTTTCATTTTCACAAATACCAGATCCTTGTCCTCCAAGCGCATAAGCAGAGCGCACCATGATGGGAAAGCCTATCTCGTGGGCCGCAATCAATGCATCTTCGAGCGTTTCTACCGCACGGGAGTGCGGTGTTTTAGCATCAATCTCATCCAGTTTCTTCACGAACAGGTCACGGTCTTCGGTGATCATGATGGCCTCCACAGATGTGCCCAGTACCCGTACACCATACTTTTCCAGCGTGCCGCTCTGGTAGAGTTCGGTTCCGCAGTTCAGTGCTGTCTGTCCGCCAAAAGCCAGCAGGATGCCGTCGGGTTGTTCTTTCTGTATCACTTTCTCCACGAAGTAAGGTGTGATGGGCAAAAAGTAAACCTTGTCGGCCACGCCCTCCGATGTTTGAATGGTAGCGATGTTCGGGTTGATGAGCACCGTTTCTATTCCCTCCTCCCGCATTGCTTTCAATGCCTGGGAGCCGGAATAGTCAAATTCTCCTGCCTGCCCGATCTTCAGGGCACCGGAACCCAGTAAAATGACTTTTTTGATTGATTGATCCATTATTGATGTGTTGATATAATAATTCGTTATTATGATGCTAATCTGCTAATCAGTATACTCTTCCCAATGTTTGATTTCTATCTCGTCGCGTGTGATCCTACAGAAGGCTTTGATGAAAGCACTTGCCAGCCGGGCATTGGTAATCAGTGGAATATTGTAGTCGATGGCTCCTCGACGAATACAGTACCCATTGGTCAGCTCCCGTTCGGTCAGATTCTTGGGAATATTGATAATCAGGTCGAACTTTTTTTCCGCGATCATATCGTTTACTTTCAGTGTAGCATTTTCATCATCGGGCCATGCCACAAAGATACTCTTCACGCCGTTTTCTTCCAAAAACTTTTGTGTTCCGCCGGTCGCATACAACGCATATCCATTTTTCTGTAAGAGCCGGCAGGCATCAAGCAGGTCTACTTTCGATTTCGTTCCGCCGGAAGAGATCATGATGTTTTTTTCGGGGACGCGATAGCCCACAGCCAACATCGAGGTGAGCAATGCATCATCAAAATGATTTCCAATGGCACCTACTTCACCCGTAGAGGCCATGTCCACACCGAGTAGCGGATCGGCTTTCTGCAGACGGGTAAAGGAAAACTGCGATGCCTTTATTCCTACGTAATCGAGTTCAAATGCTGATTTTTCGGGTTTTACAACCGGAATATCAAGCATCACTTTGGTAGCGAGTTCTATAAAATTTATTTTTAGTATTTTGGAGACAAAGGGAAACGATCTCGAAGCGCGTAGGTTACATTCTATTACTTTGATATCATTGTCTTTTG
>CAZRRC010000047.1:0-19986 GCA_964602395.1 uncultured Proteiniphilum sp.
AACGATCTCGAAGCGCGTAGGTTACATTCTATTACTTTGATATCATTGTCTTTTGCCAGGAACTGAATATTAAACGGACCGGTAATATTCAATGCTTTGGCGATCTGTCGCGTGATCTGTTTAATCCTTCGGGCGGTCTGCACATAGATCTTCTGAGCAGGGAATAGAATCGTGGCATCTCCGGAGTGTACTCCCGCAAATTCCACATGTTCCGAGATGGCATAGACTACCAGATCTCCGTTGTGTGCAACCGCATCCATTTCAATCTCCTTTGATTCTTCAATAAATTCGGAGACGACCACCGGATACTTGCTTGATACTTCCGTGGCAAGGGTCAGAAAACGTTCCAGTTCACTTTTGTTGGAACAGACGTTCATTGCTGCGCCAGAGAGCACATAGGAGGGTCTTACCAGCAAAGGAAAGCCCACCTCATCGGCGAAATGATGAATTTCGCTGAGCGTGGTTAGCTCCCTCCATCTCGGCTGGTCTATTTCCAGCCTGTCGAGCATGGAGGAGAACTTGTGCCGGTCCTCGGCATTATCAATACTTTTGGCAGATGTACCCAATATATTTACCCCGGAATCGTCCAGCCTCACGGCCAGGTTATTGGGTATCTGCCCCCCCACTGAGACAATGACCCCATGCGGGTTCTCCAGTTCGATGATATCCATCACCCGTTCATACGTCAACTCATCGAAGTAGAGCCGGTCACACATATCATAGTCTGTCGATACCGTTTCCGGGTTGTAGTTGATCATTACCGAGCGAAAACCTTCCTTGCGAACTGTACCGAGGGCATTTACCGAACACCAGTCGAACTCCACCGACGAGCCGATGCGGTAAGCACCCGATCCCAATACGATCACCGAGCGATGGTCTCCCATGTAGTGTACATCGTTCTCCGATCCGTTGTACGTGAGATAGAGGTAGTTTGTCTGTGCGGGATATTCTGCTGCCAGCGTGTCAATCTGTTTTACCACTGGTAGGATACCTTTTTTCTTTCTGTAATTGCGAATGACGGCAGGCGACGCATCATTGGCCTGCTCTTTCCATAGTGCCCTGGCAATCTGAAGATCAGAAAAACCCTGCTGTTTGGCTCTCTTCAGTATTTCATCAAAATCGTCGTGCTCGTTATTTTCAAAATCCACCAATGAGAGGGGATATCCTTCCAGGGTTTCGGCTGTCAGCACGATCTGGTAGAGTTTATGAAGAAACCAGCGGTCAATTTTTGTCAGTTCATGAATCTGATCGACCGTATATCCTTTTCGAAAAGCCTTGCTGATCACAAAGATGCGCTGATCTGTCGGCTCCCGCAATGCTTTGTCGATGTCGTCGATAATGAGCTCCTTGTTCTCCACGAAGCCATGCATACCCAATCCGATCATGCGAAGCCCTTTTTGCATGGCCTCTTCGAAGGTGCGCCCGATGGCCATGATTTCACCGACCGATTTCATGCTGGAGCCGATTTCTTTGGAGACGCCGCTGAACTTACCCAGATCCCAGCGAGGAATTTTTACCACAATATAGTCCAGTGCCGGCTCAAAGAAAGCACTGGTCGATTTAGTGACCGAATTTTTCAGGTCGAAAAGTCCGTATCCCAGTCCCAGTTTGGCTGCAACAAAGGCCAGCGGATATCCGGTTGCCTTGGAAGCCAGTGCCGAAGAGCGGCTCAGACGGGCATTCACTTCAATCACCCGATAATCTTCCGATTCGGGATCGAAGGCATACTGCACATTGCACTCGCCCACGATGCCGATGTGACGGACAATCTGAATGGCCAGCTCCCGCAGCTTGTGATATTCTGAGTTGGTCAATGTCTGCGAGGGAGCCACCACGATGCTCTCACCAGTGTGGATGCCCAGCGGGTCGAAGTTTTCCATGTTGCAGACCGTGATGCAGTTGTCGTACCGGTCGCGTACCACCTCATACTCAATCTCCTTCCAGCCTTTCAGTGACTTTTCTATCAATAATTGATCGGAGTAGTTAAATGCCTTTTCGGCAAGTGATTTCATTTCCTCTTCATTGTTACAGAAACCCGAGCCGAGACCACCCAGCGCATAGGCTGCCCGCACAATGACGGGGTAACCCAACCTGCCGGCAGCTTGTAATGCATCGTCCAGCGTAGAGACAGCGACGCTTTGGATGGTCTTTACACCAATCTCATCGAGTTTCTTCACAAACAAATCCCGGTCTTCGGTATCCATGATCGCCTGTACGGGAGTTCCCAGCACCTGTATGTCATATTTTTCAAACACACCCGACTGATAAAGTGCAACACCACAGTTCAATGCTGTTTGTCCACCAAAGGCAAGCATGATGCCGTCAGGTCGTTCACGCGCGATCACCTTCTCCACGAAGTAGGGAGTGATCGGCAAAAAGTATATTTTATCGGCCACTCCTTCTGATGTCTGTACAGTGGCTATATTCGGATTAATCAGAATAGACTCCGCTCCTTCTTCGCGCAGAGCTTTCAGTGCCTGTGAACCGGAGTAGTCGAATTCTCCCGCTTCACCAATCTTGAGCGCACCCGACCCCAGCACAAGAACTTTATGGATCTTCCTCTCGCTGTGTAAATCCCCCCTTTTCGGCGCCAATATTTGATCTGTCATATTATATTCTCACTAATGATTTCTGAATCCTATTTTGCGGCCATCAGCTTCACAAACTCTTCAAAGAAGAACCGCGTGTCAGTGGGCCCCCCTGTAGCCTCGGGGTGAAACTGCACGGAGAAAAAAGGTTTTGTTTTGTGCCGGATACCCTCATTGGTACCGTCGTTCATATTGATAAACCAAGGTTCCCATTCATCACCCAGTAGCGATTCATCCACCGCATAGCCGTGGTTTTGCGAAGTGATGAAGCACGCATTGGAGCCGATCCTTCGCACAGGCTGATTGTGGCTGCGATGCCCGTATTTCAGCTTATAGGTGTTGGCTCCAGCGGCCTTGGCCAGCAGCTGGTTTCCCATACAAATACCAAAAATAGGCTTATCCTGTTGCATTGCCTTTCGGATGTACTCCACCGTGGTTGCACAGTAATCGGGGTTGCCTGGTCCGTTGGAGATAAAGAGTCCATCGTAATCCATCCCTGTGAAGTCATAATCCCAAGGCACTCTAATCAGATGCACATTCCGTTTGATCAACTCGCGCACAATGTTCAACTTCGCACCGCAATCTATCAGGACTACTTTTTTCTCTCCATGCCCATACTCGACCGGTTCTTTGCAACTTACTCTTGCAACCAGGTTTTCGCTTTCTGGATTATAAAAATCAATTTCGTTCTCTTTTTCAAACACAATCTTACCTAGCATGGATCCTTTTTCCCGCAATACTTTGGTGAGCAGGCGGGTATCAATACCGAAGATACCGGGAACCCCATTCTGCCGCAGCCAGTCACCCAAGCTTTGGTGTGCATTCCAATGCGAATAATCATCGCAGTAATCCTGTACGATCAGTCCCGACGCATGGATGCGTGTGGACTCAAAAAAATCGGAAACTCCGTCTGTTTCGCTTTGCGCGGGAACTCCGTAATTTCCGATTATGGGATATGTGAGTGTTAGAATTTGTCCTTCGTAGGAGGGATCTGTCAGACTTTCGGGGTAACCGACCATTGCTGTGCTGAAAACGACCTCTCCCGATGTTGCCTTTTCGGCTCCAAACGATTGTCCATGAAAAACCGTCCCGTTTTCAAGGATCAATCGCACCGGTTTGTATCTGTGCATAGAGTCACTGTTGTATTGATGAATTGATACCGTATGATATTAGGACACAAAGATAGGAAAAAAGGTTGAAACGAACACAAATATCCACACAAAAGATCGGAACACCAACAATTAGATAAGGAGCACGCTTACTTTATGTCATACTATTTTTATTTAATTAACAAAATAATTTGGTTTTAATCTGTTTAAAATAATCCCATATCAAAGATCAATACGAAGTAAATGTTCATTTTAACCCAAACATATGAATAAAATTGCCATTATAGGAAATTATCCTCCCCGACAGTGTGGTATTGCTACGTTTACAAAGGATCTCAACGAAGGATTTAAGGAAATAAGCGTAAACACGGCTATAATTGCGATAAACGAAGCACTGAATCGATATGAGAAAAATACAGGCCAACTAAAGCGGCTAAGTTGCAGAATATATGAGGAGAAGCACTTCAGCAAGGAAATCATGACGAAACGTTGCATGGAAGTTTATCAAAAAAACTTAGCCAATAGTGGATAAGGGAAAGAAAAAATGTGTATCTTTAAATCAATATTCATTAATTCAAAGGAATTACCAATTACACCCATTCATCAAAAAAAAATAAGCATGCAGGAACAAGGATTTAAAAGCGAACATTCAAGAAACCGGATCATAGAAGCTACCATCCTGGCTCTCGGTTTGGTCGTGATGAGCATCGTGCTGAAAGCCGCTATCCACAACTTCAGCGACAAAGACAGAGTGGTTACTGTGAAAGGACTTGCAGAAATGGAAGTGCCAGCTGACAAAGTGATCTGGCCGTTGATGTATAAAGATCTTGGAAATGACCTAAGCACACTTTATACGAACATTCAAAGTAAAAACAGAACCATTGTCGATTTCTTGGTATCGCGTGGTATCACACACGAAGAAATAAGTGTGGCCCCACCTGAGATCATCGATATGGAAGCAGAGCGGTACCTGAACCAGGCCATTCAGTACAGGTACAATGCGACCTCGGTCATTACAGTAACCTCCACCGATGTGGAAAAAATAAGGAAACTGATATCGGAACAGACCGAATTGCTCAAACAGGGCGTAGCCATTACAGGTGGAGATTACCGCTACAATACCCTCTATGAATTTACGGGCTTGAACCAAATCAAACCGGCGATGATTGAAGAGGCCACCAAGAATGCCAGAGAGGCGGCAGAGAAGTTCGCACTGGACTCAGGTAGCAAGTTGGGAAAGATACGCAACGCATCACAAGGTCAATTTACTATTACCGACCGGGACGCCAACACTCCTTACATCAAGAATGTACGGGTGGTGACCACCGTGAACTACTATCTCAGAAACTAAACAAATTCAGCCCTCCATTTCATTCATTTCAGATTGAGAAGCGCTTACCAGCCTTCAGGAAGGCATCATATTTTTCCGGACTAAAAGCATAGTAGTAGGCGCCTCGTCTGGAGTTCTCTTTGTCCTTGACCGTGAGTTTGTCGAGGATGTTCATCGATGCGAGTTTCTTCCTGAAATTTCGTTTATCGAGGGGCATTTGGTAAATTGTTTCATATAAATCCTGCAGTGAGGGAAGAGTGAACTTTCCGTCGAAGAAGTTGAAGATTACCGGTTCTGTAGACACTTTGTAC
Organism: uncultured Proteiniphilum sp.; assembly: GCA_964602395.1. Lineage (GTDB taxonomy): Bacteria > Bacteroidota > Bacteroidia > Bacteroidales > Dysgonomonadaceae > Proteiniphilum. Next base: position 5,339 of record CAZRRC010000047.1, read on the forward strand.
CGCAACAGCGTGAGGGCATCGTTAACCATGCGGTTATGGTCGAAGACCAACTCAGGTAACTCGTTGATGTTGATCCAGCGGGCATCGAATTTTTGTGCAAGCGAGGTATTGAAATTCTCCATCTTTACCAGCGCGTAAAAGGCCACTGAAATAACCCGAGCGCCACTGTCACGGTCCGGCTCCCCATAGGCACCTACCTGCTCCATATAAATACCTTCCTGCTGTGTATAGCGATAGAGTATCTTTTCTGCTGCATGGGTAAGGCTTTCATTTTCTTCCATAAATCCACCCATCAGGGACCATTCGTTTTTGAGTGGCTCCACGGGACGGCGTGTGAGTAGCAGATGCAACTCTTTTTTCCGGAATCCGAAGATGATGCAATCGGCAGCGATCAAAAAATGAACATTGTTTTGGTAATAGCTGGTAGACATAACCTAGAAGGTATCAAGATTTTGTTTGATGGTATAAGAAAAAGTAATAAAGCCGGAAGCAGTCACCTTAAGGTATCTGTCTTCCGGCTTATGTCCTCTCTGTTGGGATTAAAGTCTGCGTGCTCCGTCGCTGATTACCACGTCGTAGACTTTTGGATCATGGCCATATTTGGCACAGAACTGTGCTTTGGCATCCTGGATAAATGAGTCGTACAGCTCATCCTTCACCAGGTTAATGGTACATCCGCCAAAGCCACCTCCCATCACGCGTGAGCCGGTGACGCCATGCTCACGTGCAACATCATTCAGGAAGTCGAGCTCTTCACAGCTTACTTCGTAGAGTTTGCTCATGCCGTGATGTGTTTCATACATCTTCTGTCCCACTGTCTCGTAGTCACCTCGTTCAAGGGCGTCGCTCACGTCTCTCACCCGTTGGGTCTCCTCGATCACGTACTTCGCGCGCATGTAATCCTCTTCGGATATCTCGCTTTTCACCTCGTCGAGCATCTCCAGAGAAGCATCACGCAGGAACACCACCTCTGAATGCCGTTTGGCGATGGTGCGAGCAGCGTGCTCACACGATTCGCGGCGTTTGTTGTAGGCCGAAGAAGCTAGTTCATGCTTTACCACCGTATCGAGCAGCACCAGCTTGTAACCTTTGGGGTCGAATGGAAAATAAGCATATTCCATCGATTTGGTATCGAGACGAATCAGATGGCCCTTCTTGCCGAAGATGGAAGCAAACTGGTCCATGATGCCGCACTTTACACCCACGTAATTGTGTTCGGTGCTTTGTCCGATACGAGCCAGCTCAAACTTGTCGATGCCAAGATTCAACAGGTCGTTCAGTGCAAAGGCGAAGGTGCTCTCCAGCGCTGCAGAGGAAGACATTCCTGCACCCAGGGGCACGTCACCGGTGAAAACCGTGTCGAATCCCTTCACGTTGCCACCTCTTTTGATGATCTCTCGGCAAACGCCAAAGATATATTTGGCCCAACCCTCTTTCGGTAGATCCTCCTCCTTGAGTCCGAACTCAGTACTTTCTCCCAGGTCAATCGCATAAGCCTTTACCTTGTCAGTTCCGTTAAAACGAATGGCCGCAGTCATTCCCTTGTCGATGGCACCGGGAAAAACAAAACTGCCGTTGTAATCGGTATGTTCACCGATTAGATTTATACGTCCGGGAGAGGTATACACATCGGGGTTGTCGCCACCGTATTTTTTTTGAAAAATATCTGTTACTTCTTGTTTGGTCATATTTCGTTGTTCTTATTTCGATTGTAGATTAAAAAAAGTAGCCCGTTTAATAACGGGCTATTTTCGTTTACTCATCAGCCACGTTGATGTTTTTGTTCACATTTTTTGAACCCAGTAATGCATAGTAGAGAAGGTAAGCAAGACCAATCAGCGGAACGACATAGGAAAACATGTAAGAGGAAAGGTCGGCTACCCAGTTTTGCACCAAAGGAATGATTCCCCCGCCGACAACCATCATCATGAAGATACCGGAAGCCGCTTTGGTATATTTACCCAATCCTTCCACGGCCAGGTTGAAAATACTACCCCACATAATGGATGTACAAAGACCACAAAGTACCAGCAGAAGTGCACTGAGTGGCACCAGTGTCATAGAGAAAGAAGATCCGGTAAAAACAGGCATGGAGGTCGTTACTGTCTTGGGAGAGAGGATGGCGCCAACAATCAGGATCATCGCAAATGCAGAGACCGCGGTCAACATGACCTTGCTCGACACTTTTCCACCCACAAGGCTACCAATGAAACGACCGATGAGCATCAGAAACCAGTATGTTCCAGCCACAAATCCACCGATGGTGGCAGCATTGGAAGGATCCAGACCTGCACCCTTGTCGGTGATGTTGGAGAGATAAAAGTTCAGCGTTCCCGGTATACCGATTTCCACACCCACATAGACGAAAATGGCGATTGTACCCAGGACGAAATGACGAAAGGCCCATGGGCTACTTTCATACACCACATTTTTGTTTGTCTTGTGTGCATCGGGGTCACTAATGGGGATAAAGGAAAGAATGATGAATGCTGCTGCAAACACTCCCATAGCGATGAATAATACAGGATTTACATCGGAAATGGCCGTATCTTTGGAGACCGTACCAATCAGTGCGCCCACCAACATGGGAGTGAGTGTTCCGGCGAGTGAGTTGAAGGTACCACCGACCTGAATCAACTGGTTCCCTTTGTTACCGCCTCCACCAAGCAGGTTGAGCATCGGGTTCACCACCGTATTAAGCATACAGACCGAGAAACCGGCGATGAACGCTCCCAGCAGATAAACCACAAAGTTTAACGGCAAAGAGAGGAAGGCGCTATTGGCATCAACTACACCCGAAAGATACTGGGTAAATACACCCACAAAGCCTACGGCAATGGCCACGAGTGCGGTCTTTTTGTAACCGATCTTGGTCAGTAACTTACCTGCGGGTATACCCATGAAGAGGTACGCCGCAAAGTTCATCATGTTACCCAACATCCCCAGGAAGTTGGATCCAGCAAATTTGTTGCTCCATATCACACCGATAGGAGCTGCAAGATTGGTTACAAAAGAGATCATCGCAAAGAGGAACATCATGGTGATGATGGCTACGATGTTTTTGTTCTGATTGTTTGTCATTTCTTATTCTTTTTAATTAATATGATTGAAAAATTATTGCCGTTTCAGACCGAAAACTGGAAAGTTGTTCTTGATACGAACTGCTCCCCCGGCTGCAGAATCACCGACGGGTAAGCCGGTTTGTTGATACTGTCGGGGAAATGCTGTGTCTCGAAGCATACAGCCGCTCTTTCGGGATAACGGTGTCCGTTCTTAGCCTCGAACCTGCCAGTCATCCAGTTTCCGGTATACAGTTGGAGGCCCGGTTCGGTGGTGTGTATCTCCATTTTTATACCTGTTTTAGGTGATTGGCAGTAACCTGCATATTGATATGCATCGTTCCCGGCCGGTTTATTTATGATATAGGTGTGATCATACCCTTTACCAAAGTGTAGCTGTTGAAAATCATCGTTGATGCGTGCACCAATTGCATAGGGTTTGGTGAAATCCATGGGGGTATCTTTTACCGGCACAGGGTCACCGTAGGGAATAGCAGTGTCATCGGTAGGTAAATACTCATCGGCATTCAGCATTAGGAGATGATCACCTATATAGGGATCTCCCTCACCCGACAGGTTGAAATAAGAATGATTAGTCAGGTTCAAAATGGTTGTTTTATCAGTAGTAGCCTGATAATGTAACTCGAGCGCATTGTCTTCTGTGAGGCTGTAAGTTATCGTAACCGAGAGGTTGCCAGGAAACCCTTCCTCTCCATCGGGTGACAAATAAAAAAGTTCAATGCTCTGGGAGGTGATATTTTTCACATCCCACACCACCGCATTGAACCCTTTCAGTCCACCGTGAAGTGAATTGGGACCATTGTTCACTGCCAGTCTGTATTCTTTCCCTTCTAACGAAAAACGGCCTCCGGCAATTCGGTTTGCCGTGCGGCCGCATACCGCCCCAAAATAAGGTTCTTCAGAAGTTAGGTACTCATCGATCGAAGGATGTCCCAACACCACATCGGTGAGTTGGCCATTCTTGTCGGGTACCATCAACGAGACGATTTTTGCACCATAATTAGTAATGGTGACTTCAGTCCCTGCTTTGTTTGTCAGCGTATATAATCCGGTTTGCTTGCCATCGACTATTTTTTCAAAAGCTTCAACCAGCAAACCGGATTTACTATACAATTTGTCCATGTAATTTTCTTGGTTTAAAAAATAAGATATTGATGAAGATTGATCTTTGAATTAAATTCGTGTAAAATTAACACAGATTTGAACAATCACCCAAAAAATAATTGTGTTATACAACATAAATTTCAGGATTTATTCTTTGTATTAATTAATCTATCACTTTATCAGAATCTTTTATTTTTTTTGTTATTAATATTTTATCTATTTTATTTCCATCCACATCCATAATTTCAAAATGGAGGTTATCATATTCGAATTTGTCGCCTACGAAAGGTATTTTGTTGATACAAGCAAAGACAAAACCTGCCACGGTAGAATAGTCGATCTTATCAAAATCAACGATGAAATCCTCATCGAGCTGGGTCAATATCTCAATGGGAGCCTCACCGCTCACCAACGCAGAATGATCATCGCGCATAAACAGGAGCGGGTCGGCCGACGCATCATCATTTTCCTCCGGTATGGCTCCCACCAGGTTTTCGAATATATCATGCATGGTGATGATTCCATCGAGACTGCCATATTCATCCACCACCACGGCCACGAACTTGTGGTTGCTTTTGAAGTTTTCTAACACCTTCTGTGCACGAAGTGTGTTGGGCACAATAATCGGCTCCATGATAAGATCATCCACAGAGAAAGGTTCCCCTTTATTCAATCGCAACAGAAAGTCCCGCATGGAGATGATGCCGGCAAATTCATCAATTTTCTTCCTACAGGCAAGTATCTTGCTGTGCTTCATCTGGAGCAAATCCTGAATGACAGCCTCCCTCTCTTTGCTGATATCCACCCACTCCACATCGGTGCGATGGGTCATCAGGTGGATGGCCCTTTTATCGGAGAAGTAGAATACCTGCTCATGAATAATGTTCTCTTCTACATCGATGACTCCTTCGTGAGAGGCAGTCTTCAGCATGGCACGCAACTCCATTTCCGAGATCACCTCATCCCTTGGTTTGAGACCGATCAGTCGGGTGATGAAGCTGGTGGAGAGTGCCAACAGCTTCACAAAAGGATAAAAGATGATGCTCACCACATGAATGAAAGGAGCGACGGCAATGGCCATCTTTTCGGCATTGTTCAATGCGATTGTTTTGGGAACCAGCTCACCGATGACAATAGAGACATAGGTAATCAGGAAGACCACGATCACCATGGAGATACCCTCTGAAAAAGGGGCTGTAGTTGTAAACTGTTCAAAGAAGGGCACCAGATAAACAGCAAAAGCCTGCCCTCCAAATGCACCGTTGACGATGCCGATGAGGGTGATCCCCACCTGCACCGACGACAGGAAGTTGTCGGGATCAGCCTGCAGCCTTAGCGCCAGGCTTGCTCCTTTTTTTCCCTGTTTGCGTTCCCTGTTAAGTTTGTTCTTCTTTGCCGAGACAATGGCTATCTCCGAGAGGGCAAAGAACCCATTGAGCAGGATCAGCAGGAGCACAATGATGATGTCAGTCCACATACTACAGCAAATTCAGTGCATAATGCCTCCCAAAACTTCGTGAGTTTACCACAACGGAGAAGGATAAACAGCGCTTTCCGTGAGTTCATTCAGCCTGGCCACCACACCGGGACGGTCTTCGGCATAGGTCACGCCGAACCATTTCGAGGGAGTATCCAGCACTTTTACGGTCACCTTACCATTTACAGTGAGGTAGTTCACCAGCAAAGGAATAAAAAACTCCGATTTGATGTTGTCAGCGTTCTCCTTCAAGAACTGGATAAAATAGTCGTCGGAATAGCGAAAATAATCGGGAGTGAAACCCCACATATTCATCGACACAGGGGTATTGTCGGCTATGGGAACCCATTGGTCGTTATCATCCTTATAACATACTTTGCCCTCTACACGCATCACCTGTGTACGTTCCACCACACCGGTGAGATGTCCCTTGGCATCGGTCTCACACACTCCACGTGCTACTGTACCGCTTTCGGAGAGAGTATTTCCCACGTGGTAACCTACCATGCAATACTTATTCTCACTGCCGGCGAGACCCGAAAGATAGTCGGCCAGTACACCAAAACTCTCCCTCCCGTAGAAGTCGTCGGCATTGATTACGGCAAAAGGTTCTCTGATCACCTCTTTACCCATCATCACTGCGTGGTTGGTGCCCCACGGCTTCACTCTGTCGGGGTGAGGGGTAAATCCCTCAGGAAGATGGTCGAGTTCCTGAAACACCAGTTCCACCGGTATCTTCTTTTCATATTTGCTGACAATCTTTTCTCTGAAGTCGGCTTCAAATGATTTACGGATTACGAAAACCAGCTTGCCAAATCCGGCATTCACGGCATCATAAATAGAATAGTCCATGATGGTCTCACCACTTGGACCGACGCCGTCGAGTTGTTTTAATCCGCCATAACGGCTACCCATTCCGGCAGCCAAAACAAATAATGTAGGTTTCATTGTTCGAGAATTTTTTTTATCTCACAAATATAAGATTTTTACAGATACCGGGGAAACGAACAGCTGCAAAAGTGGCAATCTTGTTTATTTTGATGGTTCAAAGGCGCGCCACAATGCATCTTCCGGCAACGGAGCGGTAATGAGAATATGCTCTTTCGATACAGGATGTATGAAGGAAATAGCGCGTGCATGCAAACTAATGCTCCCGTCGGGGTTGGAACGTTCAGCACCATACTTTAGGTCACCCTTGAGAGGCGAGCCAATTTTTGCAAGCTGGCAGCGTATCTGGTGATGACGTCCTGTCTCCAGATCAATCTCAAGTAGGAAATAGTATGCTGATGCCGCAATCAGTCGGTAATGAAGCACGGCCTTTTTAGTGTGAGGTTTTTCGGTATCGAAGGCAGCTGACTTATTGGTTTTTTCGTTTTTGATGAGATAATGGGTCAGGGTGCTTTCGTCTGCCAGGGGCCGGTTTTTCACAATGGCCCAGTATGTCTTCTTCACTTCTCCCTTTCGGAACATGTCATTGAGCCGGGTGAGTGACTTGCTGGTTTTGGCAAATACCACCACCCCACTCGTCGGCCGGTCGAGCCGGTGGGTGACACCGCAAAAAACATTGCCGGGCTTGTGATACTTCTCCTTGAGATAAGTTTTTACCATCTCCGACAGCGGCTCGTCGCCCGTCTTGTCGCCCTGCACAATCTCACCAGGTGCTTTGTTGATAATGATGAGGTGGTTGTCCTCGTATAAAACAGTCATCTTATTATTCAGGATCCGTTTAAAATACTCAGAGGCACATAGGTGCTCCTGTGTGCCTCCGACAATATGATTGTTACCCAGATCAAGTATTCATGCCACCGCAGACATGGATTACCTGACCACTAACGTACGAAGAAAGGTCTGATGCAAGGAAAACAGCTGCGTTCGCAACATCTTCCGGCGTACCTCCTCGCCGCAATGGTATTTGTTTTGCCCACTCATTTCGCACTTCCTCAGAAAGTTGTCCCGTCATGTCGGTGATGATGAAGCCGGGGGCGATGGCATTGGCACGAATTCCGCGTGACCCCAGCTCTTTGGCCACCGATTTGGCCAGTCCAATCATTCCTGCTTTCGATGCCGAATAGTTAGCTTGTCCCGCATTTCCGGAAACTCCCACTACCGAACTCATGTTGATGATGCTTCCCGCTTTCTGGCGCATCATCACGGGTGTGACTGCATGGATAAAATTAAAAGCGGACTTCAGGTTTACGTTGATCACCGCATCCCATTGTTGTTCGCTCATTCGCATCATCAAACCATCTTTGGTGATGCCAGCATTGTTTACCAAGACGTCGATACGACCAAAATCCTGCATAATCTGTTCCACCACCTGGTGTGTTTCTTCAAAATTGGCAGCATTGGAAGCATACCCTTTGCATTTCACACCGAGAGAAGCAATTTCATGTTGGGTGGCTTCACCGGCTTCGTCGATCACCAGGTCGGTGAATGCGATATTGGCTCCCTCCGATGCAAATTTTAAAGCGATGGCTTTCCCGATTCCACGGGCAGCACCGGTAATCAACGCTGTTTTTCCTTCTAATAACTTCATACGATTATTTTATTTTCATTGTGGTGTATGGAACACGCAAGGATTTATTTTCCTGAGAGGAATAGTCTACATGCTCGTTTCATACGATTATTATTCATACGTTCATCTTTTCAATTTGATACCCGGTTCTTGTCTTCTGTATTCCTCCCGCACTACCACCCCTTTTCAGAAGGCTGAGCGAAGATCGCTTGACACCGACCGTTCAATTGCTCTTGCATGCCGCCGACCGCTGATTACTGCACTCCAAAAAACGATAGCTGAATGATAGCTTACTTCGCATACAATCCTTTAAACAAAATGGAGGTAATGATCTCCCTGTCCTCCTTTTTATTGTAGTCGAGCTTCATGGCACCGCGAATGGTGGGCACTTCAAGTCCCTTGAATGCGTAATGCAATATCTCGGCTGTTTGTCTGATATCACAGGATTGAAAGATTCCCTTTTCGCAACCATCCTGGATGATGGTCTCCAGATAATGAATCTCTTTCCTGTCGAACTCCTTGCGTACATTTTCTACCTTCCAGATATCTCTAAAGAAATCGGCCCGCAGGTTACCGTTGCGGGTCACCACCTCCTTGATGGCGCCAAAACGTGTAAAAGCTAGCAGGATAAGCTTCTCATCGGCAGGGATATTCCGTCGTATCACCTCATCCAGCCTGCCGTAGAGCACATTGAGTTCAGACTCAATTACAGCCTTATAGATGTCGCTCTTGCTGTTGAAGTAGGTATAAAGGGTACGTCTGCCTCGTTGAGACGCCTCGGCAATGTCGTTCATTGTCGTATTCTCGACACCTTGTTTTGCAAAAAGCTGCCGAGCTACGTCAATTAAATTGTTTTTCGTTTTTGAAATGGGCGAAGTCACCTTATTTTGCACATTTTATTTATATATGTGCAAAAATAAAACAAAGATTTCAAATTTGGAAAGCAAATGAGAAAAAAATAGTGTGATCCTGTTACTTTTTTTCACCGAGCAATATTGCCGCCTCACACACCTCCCGATACCACGATTCTCCGAATTTTCTGATTAATGGTTCCCGCAAGAACTGGTAAAGAGGTACCCCCTCTTTTCGTCCTAGCTTACGGGCAGGCTGGCAGACCGACCAACGATGATAGTTCACCGCTGTAAAATCAGCATAATTATGCAGCCTCACCGGGTAAAGATGACACGAAACAGGTTTCTGAACAGCAATGCGTCCTTCTCGGAAAGCACTGTCGATCGTGCACTTGCAAACTCCGTTGGTATCGAAGCTGGCAAAGACACACTCTTCACCCTGGATGATGGAGGTAACAAGCTCCCCATCACTGTCGGTATAAGCAATTCCCTGCTGTTTGATCAGCTCCTGCGCTTTGGGCGTGAGGTCGTCCCATATAGCAGGCAGTATCTCATTGATTTCTGTAAACTCTTCTCTGGTAATCGGCGCACCTGATTCTCCATCCACACAACACTGACCTTTGCATTTGCAGAGATCACAAACAAAATGTACTTCGAACAGATCGTCCGAGATGAGGGTATCTTGTATCTGTATCATATCAATATAAGTTGATTGCTTCTGTTTCATCGACCGATTGTCGGTCTCTTTTCAAATAGATCCAAAACAGAAGTAACGTAAACAGCGCACTCACTATGGCTACCACCAGAAAGGTAAAAGTTACCGATAGCTTCTCCATCTTACTAAACCACTCCTTGTCGCTCCAGAAGAAGTAAAGCAAAATCACCGTGGCATTGTTCACGAAGTGAAAGATGACAGCTACCCACAGGTTTCGTGTGTAAAGAAACAGGTAACCAAGCAGAACACCCAGCATCATTCTCGGCAAAAAACCATAAAACTGAAAGTGCACCAAGCTAAACAGCAGTGCCGAAAGCCATACAGCTACATGGCCATTGCGAAACCTCTCACACAGAAACTGCTGCAGTGCTCCCCGAAAAAACAACTCCTCTGAGAAGGCTGCCAGACCAGCCACAACAACCAGGTTGAGGATCAAAATGGCAGGAGTACGACCCGACAGCAACAACTTTGTAGTCTCCATGGCAGCATCCTCCATTGACCGCATCAACTCTTCAATACTGCTCATCCATTCGGGCAGTTGCATGCCGCTGTTCCATTGCGTCAGAAAAGATACAAACGGATAGGAAAACACAAACAACAACACTGAGAAAAAAACCTTCCACCTCATCTTCTTATCCCAACCTAATTTAAAGTATCGCGCGGGACTGCTGTTGGTAAAAGCGACCGTGAGATATGCCGGGAGGGCAATGGCAAAAAGCGACTGCAACACGGAGCCTGTGTAAATGGATGTGGTATCACTGACATCACCCATTCCATATACCATATTCATTAATCCCATAATCAACAAGGACATAATGAGCCCGCTAAAGAGCAATATAAAAAGAATGGCTATCTTTGAGCCCGGTGTGGCTGATCTAAAAATTGGTTGCATTTATTCTGTTTTGAACTGCAAAGATAGGCTTTTCACTTTAAAAAAAATCATTTCCAGACCTCATCGCTGCTTCAGGTTCAAAAGCAATTCTTCAAACTGAAAAATATTTTTTGCAAATTGAAAGAATAACACTAATTTTGCACTCTTATTAAAAAAAAAGGATTCAATCGGTTGAAATTAACCGACTTTCCACTAAAACATCACGCATTTCAATGAAGTCAACACTGAATAAAAAGGACGATGTAAACGGAACCATTGTCATCGAACTGGAGAAAGCAGATTATCAGGAAAAGGTAGATAAGTCACTGAATCAATTCCGGCAGAAGGCCAACATCCCCGGATTCCGTCAGGGTAAAGTACCCAAGAGCGTAATCCAACGCATGTATGGCAAAGCGGTACTGGTAGATGAGGTGAACAAGCTAGTCACGGAAGAGCTGACCAGCTTCATCCGGGAAAACAAATTAAAAATCCTGGGCGAACCCATCTCCGATGACAGCGAAGAGATGCGGGTGGACCTCGAAAAGGATGAGATCCTCACATTTTATTTCGACGTGGCACTCACACCGGAGTTTGAGTTGCCGCTCGATAAAGGTACCGAAATGACCTATTATCAGGTGAAGCTTGAGGAGGATCTTCTGGAGAAACAGTTGGATGCCTATAAGCAGAATTACGGCACCTATGCTTCCATCGAGGAAGAGGCTAAAGATACCGACCTGATTAAGGGTACACTTACCGAAATGGATGGCGAGAAGGAGAAAGAAAATGGTCAGCTGATCGAAAATGCCATCCTGATGCCTTCCTACCTGAAGGAAGAGACCGTAAAAAATCAGTTTATCGGTGCCAAGGTAGGAGACAGCATCGTTTTCAACCCGAAGAGTGCCTATGATAATAACGAAGCCGAGGTGGCCTCGTTGTTACAGACGACCAAGGAGCAGGTAAAAGATATCAATGCCGATTTCCGTTTCGATATCAAAGAGGTGACTCGTTACCAGGAAGCTGAACTGAACCAGGAGCTTTTCGACCGGGTACTGGGTGAAGGTGTCGTTGCCACCGAAGAGGAGTTTCGCGCTAAAATTGCATCGGAACTCAATAACCAGTTCAAACCCAATGCCGACCACCTGTTCATCCATACAGCGAAAGATATCATTATAGAGAAAATGAAGGATGTACAGTTCCCCGATGCGTTTCTGAAACGCTGGCTGCTTGAATCGAACGACAAGAAAACAGCTGAAGAAGTTGAAGCCGATTATCCGGCCATTTTAGAAGATCTCAAGTTCCATATCGCCAAGCAGAAGATTGTAGAAGAGAACGCGATCAAAGTGGAATATCAAGACATCGAAGCACTGGCCGCAGAAGTTGCCAAAGCTCAATTTGCACAATACGGAATGACCAACCTGCCGGCCGATGTGTTACAGAATTACACAAAGAGCATGCTGGAGAAGGAGGAAACCATTCAGAATCTATACGACAGAGCGACAGAAGAGAAAATCATCGCCTGGCTGAAAGATAACCTGGCAGTGACCGAGAAAGAGATCTCCTCAAAAGAGTTCAGCGAACTCATGAGCGAACATGCCCACCAACATGGAGAACATACAGGCAATCATGCAGAGGAAGGTGACAATGAAGAGGGTTCAGCTGCTGCGAATGAATCGTCGGCAGAATAACAAAACCTGCTAAAATAAACACTGTTTTTCAAGGTTTTATTTTATTATTCAACAATTCCTTATATTTTTGTTTGTCGGATCAATCCTGCAGCAACAGCTGCGATAAATAGTGGTACTTTTTTTGCAGTAATTAATTCGACAAAAAAAACGTTTGATGAAAGAATCTATGCAAGACGATTTTAAAAAATATGCAACAAAGCATCTGGGCATGAGCAGCTCCAGACTCGAAAGCTACATGCAGATCACCAGCCAGGGAGGAGGCTACATCTCCCCCACCATCATTGAGGAACGTCAGCTCAACGTGGCACAGATGGATGTTTTTTCAAGGTTGATGATGGACCGCATCATCTTCCTCGGTACAGCCATCGACGATTATACAGCCAATGTAATACAAGCACAACTGCTTTATCTCGATTCGGCTGACCCTGGCAAGGATATCTCCATTTACATCAACTCCCCTGGAGGGTCGGTATATGCTGGACTAGGCATCTATGACACCATGCAGTTCATCTCAAGCAATGTCTCCACCATCTGCACAGGTATTGCTGCATCCATGGCTGCTGTGCTGCTGGTTTCCGGCACCGAGAAGAAGCGCTACGCCCTCACCCACTCCCGGGTGATGATCCATCAGCCAATGGGAGGTGTACAAGGGCAAGCTTCCGATATCGAAATCACCGCCCGTGAAATTGCCAAGATCAAACAGGAATTGTATACCATCATATCCAAACACTCCGGAAAACCTCTTGAGGAGGTAGCACGTGACTCTGATCGCGACTTCTGGATGACCGCATCGGAAGCCAAAGCGTATGGCATGGTGGATGATGTACTGACAAGAAAAGGATAAAAGCAAGAAACGATGGCGAAAAAAGCGAACAGTAGCAATCATTGCAGTTTTTGCGGAAGAAGTGAACAGGAAGTAAACCTGCTCATATCGGGCATGACCGGGTATATCTGCGATATGTGTGCCGAGCAGGCTCACGAGATCGTGAACGATACCTTTAAAAGTAATGCCAAAAACGATCCGGGCATCTCTCTTTTGTCTCTTCCCAAGCCTGCACAGATCAAGGAATTCCTTGACCAGTACGTGATCAAGCAGGACAATGCAAAGCGGTTTCTGTCGGTTTCGGTCTACAACCATTACAAACGCATTCTGCAGAAAAATGTGAAAGACGAGGTTGAGATCGAGAAATCAAACATCATCATGGTTGGTGCCACTGGCACAGGAAAGACCTTGCTGGCACGCACCATTGCCAAAATGTTGCACGTACCCTTCACCATCGTGGATGCTACGGTGCTCACCGAGGCCGGATACGTGGGCGAAGACATCGAAAGCATTCTCACCCGGCTGCTGCAGGTGGCCGACTACGATGTCAATGCTGCCGAAAGAGGCATTGTGTTCATCGACGAAATCGACAAAATTGCCCGTAAAAACGACAATCCTTCCATCACCCGTGATGTGAGCGGTGAAGGTGTACAACAGGGACTGTTAAAGCTGCTGGAAGGTTCTGTGGTAAATGTACCGCCCCAGGGAGGTCGCAAACATCCGGAACAGCGCATGATTGCAATTAACACCAAGAATATTCTGTTTATCTGTGGAGGCGCCTTCGACGGCATTGAGAAAAAAATTGCTCAACGTCTCAACACACGCGTGGTGGGTTATGCCGCTAGTAGCGACAAAGCAAACATCGACCGGCACAACATGTTGAAATATATCACACCGCTCGATTTAAAATCGTTCGGCCTGATTCCAGAGATCATTGGAAGGCTTCCCATCCTCACCTACCTGGAGCCGCTTGACAGAGACGCCTTGTTGCGTATTCTGATCGAGCCCAAAAACTCCATCGTCAAGCAATATCAGAAGCTGTTTGAAATGGATGGGGTAGCTCTCACTTTCGACCAGGGTGCCTATGAATATATTGTGGACAAAGCCATTGAGTTTAAGCTGGGCGCACGTGGATTGCGCTCCATAGTGGAAGCCATCATGATTGATGCCATGTTCACGCTGCCTTCAGAGGAAAAGAAGAAGTTGCATGTGACACGCGATTATGCCATCCATCAACTAGAAAATTCCGATCTTCACCACTTGCGTGTAGCCTGACTTCTGCACACAAAAAAGAATGAAACCGCCGGACACTGAACAGGGGTCCCGCGGTTTGTTTAAAACGCGTGCTAGTCAGGCGTTTTTTTAGTGGATTTTTCGACTAAAGAACAGAGTTTTCACCAATATGTTTGCATGAATTATTTTTATCCACTATCTTGGATGTAAATTTATCTGTCAACTTATCCGTGTGGAAAAACGAACTACCGGAAACATATACACGATGCATTTACAAACGAGATTTTATGCTTG
>CAZRRC010000048.1:0-2373 GCA_964602395.1 uncultured Proteiniphilum sp.
TCCGGAATTAATATTTAACCCAGACATTAACATCGTTTACAAATAAATTAAATACATAGATATGAGTGTATTATTGAGCACGGGTGGACTGACGATATGGGCAAGTGTGATTGTGTTTCTGCTGATTATCCTTATCCTGGTTGTTGTCATTCTGATCGCCAAGGCAAAGCTGATGCCGTCGGGCAACGTGAAAATTACCGTAAATAACGACAAAGAACTGAATGTGCCCATGGGAAGTACCCTGTTGAACACACTTCAGTCTCAGGATATCTATCTCTCCTCGGCCTGCGGTGGAGGAGGAACCTGCGGACAGTGTCGTTGCCGGGTGGAAGAAGGTGGTGGAGAGATACTGCCGACCGAGAAGGGTCACTTCTCCCGCAAGGAGCAACTCAACAACTGGCGCCTGAGCTGTCAGGTGAAAGTGAAGGACAATATGTCGATTGTTGTTCCCGATGAAGTATTCGGCATCAAAGAGTGGGAGTGCGAGGTGATCTCGAACCACAACGTGGCTTCATTCATCAAGGAGTTCGTGGTGAAGCTGCCCGAAGGAGAGAAGATCGATTTTAAGCCGGGATCCTACAGCCAGATCAGGGTGCCCAAATTCGATGCCGTCAGGTATTCCGATTTTATCATCGACGATGAATATAAAGGGGATTGGGATAAATTTAAATTGTGGGATCTGGTTTGCAAGAACGAAGAAGATACCATACGTGCCTACTCCATGGCCAACTATCCTGCTGAAGGAAATATCATCACACTGAATGTGCGTGTGGCTACCCCGCCTTTTGACAAGGCCAAGGGTGGATGGATGAACGTGAACCCGGGAATTGTCTCTTCTTACATCTTCAACCTGAAGCCAGGTGACAAGGTGATGATGTCGGGTCCTTATGGCGATTTCCATCCCATCCTCGATAGCAACAGAGAGATGCTCTGGATAGGCGGTGGTGCCGGTATGGCTCCATTGCGTTCGCAGATCATGCACATGACCAAGACGCTGAAAACCACCGACCGGAAGATGACATACTTCTATGGCGCAAGGGCACTGGTAGAGGCATTCTATTTGGAAGACTTCTACGAGCTGGAAAGAGAATTTCCGAACTTCAGTTTTCGTCTTGCTCTCGACCGTCCAGACCCTGCTGCTGATGCTGCCGGCGTGAAGTATACACCGGGCTTCGTACACCAGGTAATCTACGACACCTACCTGAAAGACCATGATGCTCCCGAAGATATCGAATACTACATGTGCGGTCCTGGTCCTATGGCCAACGCTGCACAGCGCATGCTCGACAGTCTGGGTGTGCCGAAAGAAATGATCATGTTCGATGATTTTGGATAAGATGCTTTCAGCTTTTTAGGAACATGGAGCTGCCAAGGTTGACAAGATAGCTTTCAGCAGTCGGCGACCAGTAGCTTTTTAAGATACATAGAATGAACGGTTCTCTCTTTTGGGGAGGACCGTTTTTTTTATGGAACAAGGTGACGAACTACCCATTTGGGGATGCTAAGGAAAGATGCAACTGACCGGCACCGGGGGTGTCTCTTCGATATCGAGCATGGCATTGATCAGGTGAACCGACTCATAAGTATGCAATGTCTCCCGGGTGATCCTTCTTTCGGTGATGGTCCCTTCGTCAAGCAGCTTCTGCCGTTTGGTGCCGTTGAGCAGCCAGCTGTTCGGTGTAAATAGATGATCTCCCTGCCGGAAGACCACGTTACTGAAGGTGGTGTCGGTGATCAAGCCGTTGCGGGTAATCAGGATCTCATCTGCTTCGCCTTTTTGTTCCAGCAATCGGTTCAGTTCATCCCTGTCGGCATACTTGAAGGAATAATCGGGTGAAGCCTCCACCAACTGCAGCGACTGTACCCTTTTGGGTTGATATATATCGAATGAGAGTTCCAGCAATGTTTCCCGGTAGCGGACTCGACACTTTACTTTTGTATCACCCAACTCCACAGGCAGCAACGGGAGCAGGTCGGGCAGTGCCGGTGCCCGAAAATGAAAGTGTGCGGCTGCCTGTTGCATGCGGGCGAGGTGCCACGCCAGGTTGCATACTTTGCCATGATCGATGCAGATGGTCTCTAGTAACATATTCAGATAGATTAAAAGGGTAAATAGACTTTTTGAAGCGCTTCATTGTATTCTTTGCGGCAGTCGCTTTGCGCGGTGATGCCGCCGCCACTGCGGAAGCTATGCCGTGAATCATTCTGTTCGATGAAACGTATCAGCACGAACGTGTCGAGCCTGTTGCCATCGAAATAACCGGCCACACCAGTGTAGTAGCCGCGCTTCACTTTTTCTGCCCCACGAATAAGGGCCAGTGTGGCAGCCTTGGGCGCTCCCGACACGGAGCCGGCAGGGAGCAGCCCAAAGAA
>CAZRRC010000048.1:2473-19771 GCA_964602395.1 uncultured Proteiniphilum sp.
GAAACATTCCGGAGAAAAACAGACAAATCTGTCCGGGAGAAAGAGTTTGTAGGGTGTGCGAGCACACAGAAAGATCTTCCGCAATGAGAGCGACATGTTGAGTGGTGTGCTGATGGTGAGGTTGGTGAGATAAGAGTCGCCCCGCTTCAATCCTTTCATCACTGCCTCGAAACGCGACCGATAGGTTTCGTAATCTTCAGGAAAAGCTTCGAAGTGATGCGAGGGTACCATTCCCGCCCGCGGCGGGGCATTGCTACTGCCCCGGATATCGAACAGTACCTTCTTTTGTTGCAATGGATCGGCCAGGAAAAAGCCCTCCTCCATCTCAAAATCTACAGCAAACAGGAAAGGCTTTCCCCTCCCGCCTGCTTCGTTCATTCTCTCTCTTAATTTGTCACCATGCATAAACATGCCGCAAAAATAACATCTCCCGAACAATTATCAGCTATGTTTGTTTCATTATCATTGATTCGGCATGATCGGGCCACATTCTCAAAAATGGCATCTTCTATTTCGAATTGAAGATATTTGTGCTGAAAATAATGCAAAATGTAATTTATTCTGAATATTTTTTTGAAAATATTTTGCTGGTAAAATTATTTGCTGTTACTTTGCACGCGTAAAACAGATTTTTATTGATTGTTATGCATCATCAAAAGGATATTCTAGTCATTTCTATTCTACTTCTGGAAGATTTCAGAGGGTGAGACTGGCATATCCATCATGTACGATTGCAAAAAAAATATAGATGACCTTTCTCACCCGCGTGAGGAGGGTTTTTTTATTATATGTTGAAACGAAGATAATCAGGTTGATCATGGAGCGAATTTATGTTTTTGATACCACGTTGAGAGATGGCGAGCAGGTGCCCGGCTGTCAGTTAAATACCATAGAGAAGATACAGATTGCCCAGGCGCTGGAATTGTTGGGTGTGGATGTGATTGAGGCCGGTTTCCCGGTGTCGAGTCCCGGCGACTTTAAGTCGGTTGTGGAGATTTCCAAGGCAGTCACCTGGCCCACCATCTGTGCGCTGACACGTGCTGTGGAGAAAGATATAGAAGTAGCCGCCGAAGCGCTGCGGTATGCAAAGCGCAAGCGGATTCATACCGGCATTGGGACATCCGATTCCCACATCAGACACAAGTTCAATTCCAACCGCGAGGAGATCATCGAGCGGGCAGTAAAGGCAGTGAAATATGCCCGTCGCTTTGTGGACGATGTGGAGTTTTATGCCGAAGATGCCGGACGTACCGACAACGAATACCTTGCCCGCGTGGTACAGGCTGTAGTCAATGCCGGCGCCACGGTAGTCAATATCCCCGACACCACCGGTTACTGCTTCCCCGATGACTTTGGGGCAAAAATAAAATACCTGGTCGACCATGTAGATATGAAGCAGGCCATACTGTCCACTCATTGTCACCAGGATCTGGGTATGGCCACGGCCAACACCCTCGCCGGTGTCATCAATGGCGCCCGCCAGGTGGAGGTGACCATCAACGGCATCGGTGAACGTGCCGGTAACACCTCACTTGAAGAGGTGGTGATGGCGCTCAAGAGTCACAAAGACCGGGGCTTCGACACCAACATCAACACACAGCATATCTACCAGACCAGCCGCATGGTCTCGAGCCTGATGAACATGCCGGTGCAGCCCAACAAGGCAATCGTAGGGCGCAACGCCTTCGCACACTCTTCCGGCATTCACCAGGACGGGGTCCTCAAAAATGTAGAGACCTATGAGATCATCGATCCCAAAGAGGTGGGTATCGACGACAATGCCATCGTGCTGACTGCCCGCAGCGGTCGTGCAGCGCTGAAGAACCGCCTCTCGCTGTTGGGTGTGAAGCTGGAAACAGAAGAGTTGGACAACGTGTATCAGCAGTTTCTGGAGCTGGCTGACAAAAAGAAGAATGTGAACGACGACGATATCCTGATGCTCGTAGGCAAGGAAGCTCGTCTGCACCGCATCAAGGTAGATTACCTGCAGGTAGTCTGTGGCATTGGAGTTCGTGATGTGGCCAGCATTGGCCTGAATATCTCAGGTGAGCATTTCGAAGCCACCGCCACCGGTAACGGCCCCGTAGATGCAGCCATCAAGGCGGTGAAAAATATTATCCGCCGGAAGGTGAGGATACAGGAGTTCCTGATTCAGGCCATCGACCACGGTAGCGATGATGTAGGTAAGGTACACATGCAGGTGGAACACAACGATATGGTCTATTACGGTTTCTCTGCGAATACCGATATCGTGGCAGCTTCTGTGGAGGCATTCATCGATGCAGTAAATAAGTTTGTGGAATAGTAAATAAAGTGATGATAGCTTAATTAGACAATGTGATGATTTGTCAATCACAGAATCAATGAATTAGTAAATTAACGAATCAATTAAATATGAAGACCCTTTTCGATAAAATCTGGGATGCCCATGTGGTTACCACCGTGCAGGACGGTCCCACTCAGTTATATATAGATCGTCATTTGTGTCACGAGGTAACCAGTCCGCAGGCCTTTGCCGGACTGCGTGCCCGAGGGCTGAAAGTATTTCGTCCCGAACGGACCACACTCACGGCCGATCACAACATCCCCACCATGGGGCAGGATAAACCCATCCGCGATCAGGTATCCCGGTTTCAGGTAGATACGCTGGCCAAAAATGCAGAGGAGTTTGGGCTTACTTATTACGGGCTGAATAACCCGAAGAATGGCATTGTGCACGTGATTGGTCCGGAGAACGGTTATACCCAGCCCGGGATGACCATCGTCTGCGGCGACAGCCACACCTCCACCCACGGTGCTTTCGGCGCCATTGCCTTCGGCATTGGTACCAGCGAAGTAGAGATGGTGCTTGCCTCGCAATGCATTCTGCAAACACGGCCCAAAACCATGCGCATCAACTTCGAAGGAAAACTGAATGCGCACGTGAGTGCCAAGGACATGGCATTGTACATGATCTCGCAACTGACCACCGGCGGCGCCACAGGTTATTTTGTGGAGTACGCCGGAGAAGCGGTGCGCAACCTCACCATGGAGCAGCGGATGACCCTCTGCAATCTGAGCATCGAGATGGGTGCCCGCGGCGGATTGGTTGCCCCCGATGAAACGACATTCAACTACATCAAAGGACGTGAGTTTGCGCCTAAAGGGGAACAGTGGGACAAGGCACTGGCTTACTGGCAGACATTGAAGACCGACAAAGGAGCTGCCTTCGACAAGGAGGTGACCTTCGATGTGTCGCAGCTCAAGCCGATGATTACCTATGGTACCAACCCCGGCATGGGGATGCCAATAGACGGCACCATCCCCAAACTGGAAGACATCGATGAAGCGGGTAAGATATCGTTTGAGAAATCACTGAAATATATGGGCTTTGCACCAGGTGAGAAGCTGGAAGGAAAGCAAATCGATTATGTCTTTCTGGGAAGCTGCACCAATGGCCGCATTGAGGATTTCCGCCTCTTCACCGAATATGTGAAGGGCAAGAAGAAAGCCGACAATGTCACTGCCTGGCTGGTACCCGGTAGCTGGAAAGTGCGCAAGCAGATTGAAGAGGAGGGGCTGGACAAGATACTGGAAGAAGCCGGATTTGCCCTGCGCCAGCCCGGTTGCTCAGCCTGCCTGGCCATGAACGACGACAAGGTGCCTGCTGGAAAATATGCAGTATCTACTTCAAACCGCAACTTTGAAGGACGTCAGGGACCGGGTGCACGCACCATCCTCGCAGGCCCGCTGGTGGCGGCTGCGGTAGCAGTAAATGGAAAAATAACCGAGCCGTAAGGAATCAGTAATAGAAAAGAGATCACAAGAGAAAAAACAACATGGAAAAGTTTCAAACAATCACATCCACATATGTGCCACTTCCGATAGAGAATGTGGACACCGACCAGATCATTCCGGCCCGTTTTCTAAAAGCGACCACCCGCGAAGGGTTTGGCGACAATCTTTTTGCCGACTGGCGTTACGACAAAGAAGGCAACCCCAAAGCCGATTTCGTGCTGAACAACCCTGTCTATAGCGGCCAGGTGCTGGTAGCAGGGAAGAACTTCGGCAGTGGCAGCAGCCGCGAACACGCTGCATGGGCCATTGGCGGATACGGTTTCAAAGTCGTTGTGTCGAGCTTCTTTGCCGACATCTTCCGCAACAATGCCCTCAACAACGGCATCCTGCCGGTGGTGGTGAGCGATGCGTTCCTGAGCGAGTTGTTCGCCTCGTCCGATAAAAATTCGCAGGCAACCGTCACGGTGAATCTGGAAGCGCAGACCATCGTAAACAACGAAGCCGGGCACAGCGAATCATTCGAAATAAATGCCTATAAAAAGACCTGCCTCCTTGAAGGACTGGACGACATTGATTTCCTGCTGTCGAACAAAGATAAAATTGAAGCATTTGAACAGCAGCGGACATATGCTTACTGATTCGATCGTAGTGCACGAAGTGCTGACAACGCGATCGAAGTGAGCGAATAACGGCTAAGCCGGATAACGTGAACGCAGTGAACGAATAACCCTATTAATGCAGAATCATTTTGGGAGAAGATAGAAGAATAGAGATCATGGATACCACGCTGCGCGATGGTGAACAGACTTCGGGTGTCTCTTTTGCCGCCCAGGAGAAAGTGAGCGTGGTGCGTCTGCTGCTGGAGGAGCTGAAGGTGGACCGGGTGGAGATTGCCTCAGCCCGTGTGTCGGAAGGCGAATACCAGTCGGTGAAGAAGATTGCCCAATGGGCAGAGATGCATGGTTATATAGACCGGCTGGAGGTGCTGGGGTTTGTAGATGGAAATACCTCTCTCGAGTGGATTGCCAAAACGGGGTGTAAGGTCGTGAATCTTCTCAGCAAAGGGTCGTTGAAGCATTGCACCTATCAGCTACGCAAGACGGCCGACGAACACTTGAAGGATATCAAGCAATGCATTGCCTCCGCAAATGCCATGGGCCTGTCGGTGAACCTCTATCTTGAGGACTGGTCCAACGGTATGCGCGACTCAAAAGAATATGTGTTCCACATGATGGACGGCCTCGAAGATGAGCCCGTGAAGCGGTTCATGCTTCCCGACACATTGGGTGTTCTCAACCCCGATGAGACCCGGCAGTACTGTGGAGAGATGATTGCACGCTACCCTTCGTTGCACTTCGACTTTCATGCACACAACGATTATGACCTGGCCGTGGCCAATGTCTTTGAAGCAATCAAGGCCGGGGTACAGGGTGTTCACGTGACCGTGAACGGACTGGGAGAACGTGCGGGCAATGCACCTCTGACAAGCGTGATCTCCGTCATCCACGACCACATGGGTCTGCAGACCAACATAGATGAGAGCAAACTCTATCATGTAAGCAAGGTCGTAGAGAGCTACTCGGGTGTACGCATCCCAAATAACAAACCGATTATCGGTGACAATGTGTTTACCCAGGTAGCCGGCATCCATGCTGATGGGGATAAAAAGAAAAATCTCTATTTCAACAACCTGATGCCCGAACGCTTTGGTCGCTTTCGTGCCTATGCACTCGGAAAGAATGCCGGCCGCTCCAACATTATCAAAAATCTGGAAGCCCTGGGCATTGAGCTCGATGAAGAGTCCACGCGCAAAGTTACGGCCCGCATCATTGAGCTGGGCGACAAGAAAGAGATTGTGAACCTCGATGAATTACCGTACATTGTATCCGATGTATTGAATAATGGCATCGAAAACAAGGATATCGAGATGCTGAACTATTCCCTTACGGTCACTCACGGGCTGCGTCCGACCGCCACGGTGAAACTCTCCATAAAAGGAGAGGTCTACCAGGAATCGGCTGCAGGAGAGGGGCAGTACCACGCATTTTCGAAAGCAATGTACAAGATATACAGGAGCCTCAATAAACCGGTGCCGGAGCTGATCGACTATGAGGTGGTGATACCACCGGGCGGAAAGACCAATGCCTACGTGCAGACCATCATCACCTGGAAGTTCGAAGGAAAGGTCTTCAAGACACGGGCACTGGATATCGACCAGACCGTGGCAGCCATCAAGGCGACCATGAAGATGCTGAATATGCTGGAAAGCGGAAATATTCCGAACATGAATTATTTGCCGTTGCCGTAGGAATCAGCGGTCAGCCTACGTGGTAGAATGTTGTTGATACGTGCGGTTAGAGAAAAAAGCGGTTAGAGAAAATATTGAGAAAGTCTAAAAGAAATAAAATATACATAGTTTTAATCAGATGAAGTTACAAATTGCAGTATTGGCGGGAGATGGAATTGGCCCGGAAATTATGAAGCAGGCGTTGCAAGTCACGCAGGCCGTGTGCAGGAAGTTTGGTCACGAATTTTCCTACAAAGAAGGCATCACCGGCGCAGCAGCCATCGATGCCACGGGCGATCCTTATCCTGCTGAAACGCATGAGCTGTGCATGCAGAGCGATGCGGTGCTGTTTGGCGCCATCGGGGATCCTAAGTATGACAACGACCCCAATGCCAAGGTACGCCCCGAACAGGGACTGCTGCGCATGCGCAAACAGCTGGGACTCTTTGGAAACATCCGTCCCGTGATGACCTTTCCTTCACTCATTCACAAATCGCCCCTGCGTGCCGACCTGGTGGAGGGAGCCGACTTCGTGTGTATCCGGGAGCTTACTGGAGGACTTTATTTCGGACGCCCGCAAGGCAGGAGCGAAGATGGCAATACGGCTTATGATACCTGTATTTATACCCGTGAGGAGGTGGAGCGCGTGCTTCACCTGGCCTACAAGTTTGCGGGGCAACGACGCAAAAAGTTGACGGTGGTCGACAAGGCCAACGTGCTGGCCAGCTCTCGTCTCTGGCGCCAGGTGGCACAGGAGATCGCGCCACAGTACCCCGACATTGAGACCGATTTTCTCTTCGTGGATAATGCTGCCATGCGCATCATTCAGTGGCCCAAGAGCTTCGATGTGTTGGTGACTGAGAACCTGTTCGGTGATATCCTCACCGACGAGGCATCGGTAATTACCGGCTCACTGGGACTGCTTCCTTCGGCTTCCATGGGCCTGCATACGTCGCTGTTTGAGCCGATTCACGGTTCCTATCCCCAGGCGGCTGGCAAAGATATCGCCAACCCTGTGGCCATGATCCTCTCCGCTGCACTGATGTTCGAATATGGATTCAATCTGCATGAAGAAGGTGCCCTGATCCGTCAGGCTGTGAATGCAAGCCTTGAGGCGGGTATTGTAACAGAAGATGTTGCCAACGGCGGCAAAACCTATCGCACAAGCGAGGTGGGTAGTTGGATCACGGAATATATAAATAGATAAAAGATGAACAATCAAAATAACCCGGAGAGGATGCGGGAGCAGAAGAAAGAAAACCTGCGCAGTGCCACCAGTACGCAGGGTCGGCTCATGGCCGGTGCACGTGCGCTGTGGCATGCCAACGGGATGACCCGCGAACAGATGGGCAAGCCCATCATTGCCATCGCTAACTCATTCACGCAGTTTGTGCCGGGCCATGTGCATCTGCACGACATTGGCCAGCTGGTGAAGAAGGAGGTGGAGAAGCTGGGATGCTTTGCCGCCGAGTTCAACACCATCGCCGTGGACGACGGCATCGCCATGGGGCACGACGGTATGTTGTACTCACTTCCTTCGCGTGACATGATTGCCGACTCCATAGAGTATATGGTGAATGCGCACAAGGCCGATGCGCTCGTCTGCATCAGCAACTGCGACAAGATTACGCCGGGCATGCTCATGGCGGCCATGCGACTGAACATCCCTGCTGTTTTTGTTTCGGGCGGACCCATGGAAGCCGGAAAAATTGGCGATGAGCAGATCGACCTGATTGATGCAATGATTGAATCGGCCGACGAAAACGTGTCCGACGAACGTGTGGCCCAGCTGGAGGTTTCGGCCTGTCCCACCTGTGGCTCCTGCTCCGGCATGTTTACTGCCAACTCGATGAACTGCCTGAACGAGGCAATCGGACTGGCACTGCCCGGCAACGGAACCATCCTGGCGACCCACGTCAACCGCAAAGAGCTGTTCGTGAAGGCGGCAAAGCAGATTGTAAGGAATGCGGAACGCTACTATTTCGAAGGAGACGAGTCGGTGCTCCCCCGCAACATCGCCACACGACAGGCTTTTCTGAATGCCATGACACTCGATATCGCCATGGGCGGATCCACCAACACCATCCTTCATACGCTGGCCATCGCCCGCGAGGGAGAGGTCGATTTCAATCTCGAGGACATCGATGCATTGTCACGAAAGGTGCCCTGCATCTGCAAGGTGGCACCCAACTCAAAGAAATATCACATCCAGGATGTGAACCGCGCAGGCGGCATTATGGGTATCCTGTGTGAGCTGGCCAAAGCGGGACTGGTAGACACCTCGGTCTGTCGTGCAGACGGGCTAACCCTCGCAGAAGCAATTGAAAAATACGACATCACCAAAGCCGAACCTTCCGAAGAGGCAAAGAACATCTACACCTCTGCACCCGGAAACCGCTACAATCTGGTGATGGGGTCGCAGGATGCACGGTTCAAAACGATGGATACCGACCGTATAGAAGGCTGTATCCGTGATGTGGAACATGCTTATACGAAAGACGGCGGACTGGCCATCTTGAAAGGAAACATTGCCCTCAACGGTTGTGTAGTAAAGACGGCCGGCGTGGACGAAAGCATCTGGAAATTCAGCGGCAATGCCAAGGTATTCCAGTCGCAGGAAGATGCCTGTGCGGGCATATTGAACGGGAAGGTGGTGGCCGGCGATGTGGTGGTGATCGTGTACGAGGGGCCCAAAGGAGGCCCTGGTATGCAGGAGATGCTTTATCCCACCTCCTACATCAAAGCGAAACACCTGGGGGCAGCGTGTGCCCTGATCACCGACGGACGCTTTTCGGGCGGCACATCGGGCCTTTCCATCGGCCACATCTCACCCGAGGCAGCTGCGGGCGGCAACATCGGCCTGGTACACGATGGCGACATCATCGAGATTGACATCCCAGGCCGCAGCATCAACCTGAAGATCAGTGATGCAGAACTTCAGAAGAGGAGAGAGCAGGAAGAAGCCAAAGGAGAGAACGCTTTCCAGCCGCTACGTGACAGAAAAATATCGAAAGCATTGAAGCTCTATGCGCACTTTGTAAGCTCGGCGGACAAGGGAGCCATACGAATTATATAATATTACGCTATTTTTTTATTCACTGTTTTGGTACACTGCTTAAACAGAAGACTAATTTATTTCAATCGTCTAACTTTAGTGAGCAATTAAGATGAACAAAAATAATCAGACTCCGGAACCCATTTCCTCACCCGATAAGCGGGAGCAGGAAACAGAGATTATTTCAGGCAGTGAAATATTGATCCGATCTTTGATCGCAGAAGGTGTGGACACCATGTTCGGTTATCCAGGCGGTGCCATCATGCCGGTATTCGATGCGCTGTATGATTATAAAAACGAGATCAAACATATATTGGTGCGCCACGAGCAAGGCGCAGTACATGCGGCACAAGGTTACGCCCGGGTATCGCAGAAGGTGGGTGTGGCACTCGTTACTTCGGGACCCGGAGCCACCAATACCATTACGGGCATCACCGATGCGATGATGGACAGCACGCCCATGGTGGTCATCTCGGGTCAGGTTGTGTCGAGCCTGCTGGGTTCCGATGCTTTTCAGGAGGCCGATGTGATTGGTGTAACCCAACCCATTACAAAATGGGTATACCAGGTCCGGCGTGTGGAAGACATTGCCTGGGCCGTTTCCAAGGCATTCTTCATTGCTTCGAGTGGTCGACCCGGTCCGGTAGTGCTCGATATTGCCAAGGATGCACAGGTGAACAAGTGTGCCTATTCCTATCAGAAAACCCGCTTCCTGCGCAGCTACCAACCCGTACCGGAAGTGGAGGAAGACTATATCAGGATGGCGGCCGAGCTGATTAACAGTGCCAAAAAACCATTGGCTCTGGTGGGGCAGGGGGTGGTTCTCGGAAATGCCGAGGAAGAACTACGTGCCTTTCTGGAGAAGGCGGATATTCCGTTTGGTTCTACCATCCTGGGGTTGTCCGCCATGCCTTCCGATCACCCGCTGAACTTCGGCATGCTGGGGATGCACGGCAATGTGGCACCCAACATAAAGACCAACGAGTGCGATGTGCTGATAGCCATTGGCATGCGTTTTGATGATCGGGTGACGGGCGACCTGAAGACTTATGCCAAGCAGGCTAAAGTGATCCACTTCGATATCGATCCGGCAGAGATCAACAAGAACGTGAAGACTACCGTGAAGGTAATGGGCGATGCCAAACAAACACTGCCTTTGGTTACGGCCCTGCTCGAGAAGCGATCGCATGCGGAATGGTTGTCGGAATTCAAACCCTATGTGCAGAAAGAATTTGACTGCGTCATCAAGCAAGAGCTTTATCCCGAGAACGGGGGAGAGATAAAAATGGGTGAGGTGATACGCAAAGTGACCGAAGCCACAGACAACAAAGCGGTCTGTGTAACCGATGTGGGACAGCATCAGATGATGAGTACCCGCTATTTCAAGTTCACCCGGTCGCGTAGTATGGTTACCTCGGGTGGCCTTGGGACGATGGGCTTTGGCCTGCCAGCCGGTATTGGCGCCAAGTATGGAGCACCCGACAGAACGGTCTGTATTTTTGTAGGCGATGGTGGTCTGCAGATGACCATACAGGAGTTTGGCACGATCATGGAATATGGCGTTGATGTGAAGATCATCTTGCTGAACAACAACTATCTGGGTATGGTGCGCCAGTGGCAGGAACTCTTCTTCGACGAACGTTATTCGGAGACACACTTGAAGAATCCCGACTTTGTGAAGATCGCAGATGCCTATGACATCAAAGCACGCAAGGTAACCCAACGGTCGGAACTCGACGGAGCCATTGCAGAAATGCTGGCACACAAGGGTGCTTATCTGCTTGAGGTAAAAGTAGAGACGAAAGGAATGGTTTATCCCATGATTCCATCAGGAGGAAGCGTGACGAATATCTTACTCGGTAACGGGAATAAATTGTAGTGATTGACACATAATAAATCGACAAAAATGGAGGAGAACAAAACATTATACACCATCACCATATTCTCGGAGAATACGGTGGGTGTGCTCAATCAGATCACGACCATCTTCACGCGGCGGCAGCTAAACATCGAAACACTGTCGGTATCGCCGTCGGCCATCAAAGGCATACACAAGTTTACCATCACCACTTTCTCCGACGATGAGAATGTGATGAAGAAGCTGGTAAGTCTGATCGACAAGCGGGTGGATATCCTGAAGGCATACTACAACACCAACGAAGACCTGGTGCACCAGGAGCTGGCCTTGTATAAACTTTCTACAGAGAAAGTGCTGGCACATGGTTCCATTGAATACTTGGTACGCAAATATAACGTGCGCATCCTGGAAGTCTCCACCGACTGTGTGGTGTTTCTCAAAGCAGGACACTACGAAGAAACACAGGGGCTCTTTGATGAGCTGGCAGAGAGCATCGGCGTGCTGCAGTTTGTCCGCTCCGGCAGGATCGCCATCACCAAATCGAAGGTGGAGCGACTGAGCGACATGCTGGCAAAAAGAGAACGGGAGAATGAGGAAAAGTGGGGGAATGCGTAAATCGCGTTGTAAAAAATAGAAAATATTCATTCGTCGAGTCGGGCGTTTTTTCTGAAGAAAGAGGCCGGTAAGACACAAAGATTAGATAACAAATATGGCAAAAATGAATTTTGGCGGGGTAGAAGAAAATGTGGTTACCCGCGACGAGTTTCCGTTGAGCAAAGCTCAGGAGGTGTTGAAGAATGAAACCATCGCCGTCATCGGTTATGGAGTACAGGGACCTGGACAGTCGCTCAATCTGCGCGACAATGGCTTCAATGTGATTGTGGGACAACGTAAAGGTGGCAAGACCTGGGACAAGGCAGTGGCCGATGGCTGGGTGCCCGGTGAAACATTGTTTGAGATTGAGGAAGCCTGCGAACGGGGTACCATCATTCAGTACCTGCTCTCCGATGCAGCACAGATTGAAGTCTGGCCCCGCATCAAGCCAACCCTCACAGCTGGGAAGGCCCTTTACTTCTCTCATGGTTTTGGCATCACCTACAAAGAACGTACGGGCATTGTGCCTCCTGCCGATGTGGATGTGATTCTGGTTGCTCCAAAAGGATCGGGTACCTCCCTGCGGAAGATGTTCCTCGAAGGTCGTGGCCTCAACTCCTCCTATGCCATCTTCCAGGATGCAACAGGAAAGGCTTTCGACCGTGTAGTGGCACTGGGTATCGGTGTGGGATCGGGTTACCTGTTTGAAACCGATTTTAAGCGCGAAGTATTCTCCGATCTTACCGGTGAGCGCGGTACTCTCATGGGTGCCATCCAGGGACTGTTGCTGGCCCAGTATGAGGTGCTCCGTGCAAACGGACATACGCCATCGGAGGCTTTTAACGAAACGGTTGAGGAGCTTACCCAGTCGCTCATGCCGCTCTTTGCTGAAAAGGGAATGGACTGGATGTACGCCAACTGCTCCACCACCGCACAACGTGGCGCCCTCGACTGGATGGGGCCGTTCCACGATGCCACCAAGCCAGTATTTGAAAAGCTCTACAAAGAAGTAGCCGCCGGCAATGAAGCACAGCGCTCCATCGACAGCAACTCGCAACCCGACTACCGCGAAAAGCTGGAAGAAGAGTTGAAAGCCCTTCGTGAAAGCGAGATGTGGCAGACCGGCGCTGTGGTACGCAAGCTAAGGCCGGAAAACAACTGATCGGAATCCGGTGTGATCCAGAGAGGGAGGTTTTAATTTCCGCCTTTTTGGTTAAATACAAAGGAGACAAAGGTTTTTACCCTTGTCTCCTTTTTTATTCTTCCTTGGTGAGGTTTACTCCTCCTTGGTGAGGTCGAGTTTCTCGTCGTCCTTGCCGCGGTCGAAGAACATCTTTTTCAGCGGGTTTTTGCGTGCCTCATCATAGAACCTGCGGTTCTTGAGGATGTCCATACCCATGTAGATGGCCTGGCGGAACGACTCGGCAGATGCCAGGTTCTTGCCGGCAATATTGTAGGCCGTGCCATGGTCGGGTGAGGTACGTACAATGGGCAGTCCAGCAGTGAAGTTGACGCCGGCATCCATGGAGAGGGTCTTGAAGGGTATCAGTCCCTGGTCGTGGTACATGGCCAGGATGGCATCGAATTCCTTGAAACGTCCCGATCCAAAGAAACCATCCGCAGAAAAGGGACCTGCGCAGAGGATCCATTTGTCCTGTGCCTCCCGCACGGCCGGGGCGATGATCTCAATCTCCTCCTTGCCCAACAGCCCGTTTTCACCAGCATGAGGGTTTAAACCCAGTACGGCAATGCGCGGATTCTCCAGCAGGAAATCGCGCTTCAGGGATTGGTCGAGCGTATTCAGTTTCTCCAGGATCAGTTCCTTGGAAAGTTTAGAAGGCACTTCCGCAATGGGCACGTGCGTGGTGACCAGCGCCACGCGCATTACTTCCGTGGCAAGGATCATCAGTGCTTTTTCACCCTCCTTGGCAAAACGGTCTTCCAGGAATTCGGTATGTCCCGGGAATTGAAATTTCTCCTGCTGGATGCTGTCCTTGTTGATGGGGAGCGTTACCATAAGGTCTATTTTCCCGTTTGCCAGGTCGGTGGCAGCCTGATCCAGGGCAATGTAAGCCGACTCGCCGGCTTCGGCACTTGCTGTGCCCGGTTCAATTCTGATCTCGTCCCTGACGCAGTTCACCAGGTTTATCTTCCCATCCTGCGACTCATCCGCTTTGGGAATAATATGAAAGTTCACCGGGTCGCCCACCATCATCTTGCGATAATAAGAAGCCGATTTCGATGATCCGTATATGACGGGGCGGAACAGGTCGAGCAAACGGTCGTCGGAAAATGCTTTCAGCAGCACTTCATATCCGATCCCATTGACATCGCCGTGCGTGATGCCCACTTTGAGTAATGATGACATGTATATCTGTTTAGATTCTCTTTTCTGTATGATTCTTCTGTGTTACCCTTCAATCACTGCCTCTTCGGGTTTGGGGATACTGATGGTGTAGAGGGTTGCCTCCAGGTTACGCATCAGGTTGCGCTTGTTCATTTCCGGGGCGTAGACGTACACCTCTACCACGACCACCATGCCGGTGTTGTCATTCACAAAGGCGTGCATCACAAAGGGACCTCCCATCATGTCGGTCGACATTTCCCACAAACCGCGCAGTTCGGAACGGAAGGTGCCGTCCATCACCATGGTGCGGTAGTCGGGCGGATAAACGCGGGTGGCCGTCGTCATCTCCGATTCGAACGATCCTTTGATATATTTCCCGAGTACTTGGTTACGGATAGCAATAAGCGAGTCTTTTTCAAACACCTTCTCCGATGTGTAAGGGAACTGGTAGATGACCACATCCTGTCGTCCTCTGGCAGCGTTGTTGGTTGCCCAGTAAAAGTTTTGGTGTTCGGTAACGTTGGTGATTCCCTTGGGCAGGTAAATGTCGATACCGAATACCTGTTGTGCACGAGACAGTGGGGATGTGACTTCTCTCTTTAACCATTTACCCGTGCGTTCCAGCTCTTTGGTCACGAAATAATCGACAATGCTTTCCCGGTTATCGGTCACGAACTTGGCGAAGGAGACGCTGTCGGGTGCGTGGATGGTCATGATCACCTGTCCCACGGCATACTTGTCGATGTCGGCGGTGAGTTTGGGATAGCTGTAGATGGAAGATATATCGGGGATGATGATGTTGCGTGCCATCTTGAAGGTGCTGGAGAAATCCTCCGGTGCAATCTGCAGGATGGTGAAATTGGGCTCGGGCTGTGGAAGTGCTTTTGCGTTTGAGTTGAGTACGTCGAACAAAGCCCTGCCCGGTGTACCTTCCCAGGCGGTGTCATCCATCAGTACCATCATTTCGTTGTTCGTTCCTGAAGCAGACAGGAAACCGCCTCCGCTGTCACAAGACGCGAAGAGGGCGATGGTTGCGGCGAGCGCAAGTAGACCGGCAAATCGTTTCATATGCGTATTTTTTTGGGATTATCACTCGTTCTACGGTGAAGCACATTGCTTTCACAAAACAAATATACAACTATTTGCGTGGAAATGAAATGCAGGTACACTTAATTTGTCCAAAAGTTGGTTCTAGCACCTGCTCTTATTTCGTCTCCCCAATTTTCGCCGTGGAGAGCATGCCACAGGCTGCGAAGATATCCTCACCCCTCGAAGCCCGGATGGTGCTGATAAATCCTTTGGCCGTGAGGAAGTCGCGAAACTTGACCATGTTCTCGTTGGTGGAGGGGCGCAGGTTGCTCATCGGGATCACGTGGAAACGGATGAGGTTGATGCGGCAGTCGAGCCCCGCCAGTAGCTTGATCAGCTCGCGGGCGTAGAGCAGCGAGTCGTTCACCCCGTCGAACATGATGTATTCAAAGGAGAGTCGCCGCTGGTGGCTCCAGTCGTAATCGCGCAGCATCTCGATGACCGAGGTGATGGGTGCCGATTTCTCAATGGGCATGATGGCGAGCCGTTGTTCCGGGATGGGGTTGTGCAGGCTGATGGCCAAGTGGCATTTGCTTTCCTCGAGGAAGCGTTTCAGGTTGGAGGCGAGTCCGATGGAGGAGAGGGTGATACGTTTGGGACTCCAGGCCAGGCCATAGTCGGCCATCAGCAATTCCGAAGCTTTCTTTACCTGTTTGTAGTTGTCGAGCGGTTCGCCCATCCCCATGAAAACCAAGTTGGTGATCTGCTCCGAGTCGGGTACCGAGTACACCTGGTTCAGGATTTCCGTTGCGGTGAGGTTGTCGTGGAACCCCTGCTTGCCGGTCATGCAGAAGTCGCAGTTCATGCGGCAGCCCACCTGTGAGGAGACGCAGATGGTAAGGCGGTCCTCTTCGGGGATGGTGACTGTTTCGATGAACTTGCCACCAGTGGTTCTGAAGAGCATCTTGCGGGTGCCATCGACCGATGTTTTCACGTCGAGCGGTTCCGACCGTCCGATATTATATTTCTCCGCCAATATCTCTCTGTTTTTCAGTGAAATGTTGGTCATCTCATCGATACTTTTAACCCGTTTCAGATAGATCCAGTCGGCAACCTGTTTGGCAGTGAATTTGGGAAGGTCTAGTTCTGCGACGCTTTCGGTGATTTCGGCGAGCGTCATGCCGAGCAGAGTTTGTTTTTGCTCCATTTGCTGCAATTGTAATTTATGGTGCAAAGATACGGAGTATTTGACAAAATGAAGCATCGCAAAGTAAAAGAGTCAAATGGTTTTAATATAAGCCTTTATTTCTCCTAATGCATTAGGCCTATATTAGGAGTATATTAGGACTTTATTAGAGCGATATTAGGAGCTGTATAAAGCAAAACCCGGGAAGAAATCAATATGAGGCGCTGAAAATAAAGGTCGTGATCAGAAGAAATGGTTAAAAGTATTATATTTGCAATCGGTAATCAGACAATTTTCAAGCTGAAATTTATTTACGATGAGAAATATTTTTTTTCTGCTTTTTATTCTCTTAGCAACAATGAGTATCCAATCACAGGAAAAACCGGTGCTTTTATTTCCCAACGGTGCACCGGGTGAAACGGGGAAGATGAAACAGGTGGACGACCTGAGTGGCAACAAAGTGGCCGGCTGCCCCGTACTTCGCATTGGGCAGGTGGATGAGCCTACGCTGACTTTCTACCCGGCTCCTGCCGATAACAACAAGGGTGTCACCATCATCGTGAATCCTGGAGGAGGCTACAATATCCTGGCATATAACCTCGAAGGTACGGAGATTTGCAAACATTTCAACAGCTTTGGCATCAACTGCGTGTTGGTGAAATATCGTGTGCCGCGCCGCGAAGGGCTGGAGAAGCATGCAGCACCCCTGCAGGATCTGCAGCGTGCCGTCGCTTATACCCGTGCCCATGCAGCGGAATGGAATATCGATGCAAACAAAATCGGCGTGATGGGCTTCTCGGCCGGAGCGCACCTGTCGGCTGTAGCCAGTACCAATTACGGTGAACGCACCTATCCGAAAGTCGATTCTTTCGATGAGGTGAGCCTGCGTCCCGACTTTACCATCCTGGTCTACCCGGCCTATCTCTCCGGTGAAAATTTCTCCATTTCTCCCGAACTGAAGGTCGATCAGAACACACCGCCCACCATCCTGATTCAGGCGGAGGATGACAAGAGCCACATCAACAGCAGCCTTTTTTACTTTTATGCACTGAAGGAAGCAAAGGTGCCGGCTGCCCTGCACGTTTATCCCTCGGGCGGGCATGGATACGGACTGCGCAATACCGGTCATACAGTGAGCGAATGGCCCTTCAGGGTGCTCTCCTGG
>CAZRRC010000049.1:0-19415 GCA_964602395.1 uncultured Proteiniphilum sp.
CCTTCTATTATCCGAGCAGGAAGCTATTTCGTCTATTTTTCAGGTTGCCGAAGGAGACTCCACATCCCGGAGCCTTCGACTGCGGTGTCTCTACCCCTACCCGGAGAGTAACATCTCTTTCTCTCTATCACACATTTTCGCTGCCAATATCCTCGGGCAGTGAAGTGGCCTCCTGAAGCAACTTCGTGGATTGAAAGCACTTCAAACAGTTTCTTTGAAGGGGTAAGAAAAATTATTTTGAGACAGCCTCCTCTTTGTTGTTTTTTGCCAAAACTTCATTTTATCTGGTCTTTTTTTCTCAAAATTTTACAAAACTAATGGTGTAAATCTCGCATATGACCGATAGATTTCATACCTTTGTAATCCTTTAAAAATAATATGTCAAAAAGGCAGGAGATGTCACAAAAAATTCAAACAGCCCTCATTTCGGTGTATCACAAAGAGGGATTAGAAGAAATACTTCGGGAACTAAATGACCTGAAGATTAAATTTATTTCCACGGGCGGAACAAAGGAATTTATCCAGTCATTGGGTTATGAGTGCGAAGCCGTGGAGGATGTGAGTGGTTATCCTTCCATCTTGGGGGGGCGGGTGAAAACGCTTCATCCCAAGATTTTCGGTGGAATTCTTTACCGTAGGGATAACGAATCGGATAAAAAGCAGGTAAAATCATATGATATTCCCTCCATCGACTTGGTGATTGTCGATTTGTATCCTTTTGAAGAGACCGTAGCTGAGGGGGGGAGCGAAGAAGAGATCATAGAAAAGATTGATATTGGCGGCATCTCTCTTATCCGTGGGGCGGCAAAAAACCACAAGGATGTGCTTATTGTCGCCTCCAAAGAACAGTATAAACCATTGCTTAACCTCCTGAATGAGAAGCAGGGCGTGACCACTTTGGATGACCGTCGTTGGTTTGCGAAGGAAGCATTCAAGGTGTCTTCGGGTTATGATTCCGCCATATTCAATTATTTCGACCGTGGAGAGTGTTCGGCATTCCGTCTCGGCGTAGACCAAGGTAAAGGACTCCGCTACGGGGAGAATCCCCATCAGAAGGGAACATTTTACGGTAACTTCGGAGAGATATTTGAACAACTGCATGGCAAGGAAATTTCTTACAACAACCTTCTTGATATCGATGCAGCCGTCTCCCTGATAGCCGATTTCAATGAGACGGCGCTGGCTATTCTCAAACACAACAATGCCTGTGGCATGGCTTGTCGCCCCACGGTAAAAGAAGCATGGGATGCAGCACTTGCTGCCGACCCTGTTTCGGCTTTCGGTGGCATCGTGGTGACCAACAGGCCGGTGGATAAAGAGGCTGCAGCAGCTATCCATGAGATATTTTTTGAAGTAATCATTGCCCCTTCCTACGAAAAAGAGGCACTCGATATTTTATTTCAGAAGAAAAATCGTATAATTTTGGTGCTGAAATCACCGGAGAAAGCTACACAACCACAGCAGTACCGTTCCATTTTAAACGGTGTGCTGGTACAGGATAAAAACGAGAGCCTGCAGGCTGCCGAAAACTTACAGGTGGTGACCGAAACAAATCCCAGCAGTAAGGAGATCGAAGACCTGCTTTTTGCCAACATTCTGGTGAAGCATACCAAGTCGAACGCCATTGTTTTGGCTAAGAACAAACAACTGCTCGCCAGCGGTACCGGACAGACATCTCGTGTGGATGCCTTGAAACAGGCAATAGAAAAAGCAGCGGCCTTTCATTTCGACCTCAGCGGGGCGGTCATGGCCAGCGATGCTTTCTTTCCTTTCCCCGATTGCGTGGAAATAGCGCACCAGGCAGGTATCACTGCTGTGATACAGCCAGGTGGATCTATTCGCGACGCCGAATCGGTCGCCTATTGCAACCAGCATGGTGTGGCTATGGTGACAACCGGTGTGAGACACTTTAAACACTAAAAAACTAAAGGCTGAAAGCGGAGAGCTGAAAGCTGATAACTTACATAATTTTATGGGCTTATTTTCATTTACGCAGGAGCTGGCAATGGACCTCGGTACAGCCAATTCAGTGATTGTGAACAATGCGGGGAAGATATTACTCGATGAACCTTCCATTGTGGCTTTGGATCGCAAAACCGATAAAATGATTGCTTTGGGTGAGAAAGCAAGGCAGATGCATGGGAAAACACATGAGAACATACGTACAGTAAGGCCATTGAGAGATGGAGTTATTGCCGATTTTAATGCCGCTGAACAGATGATTCGCGGAATGATCAAGATGGCCAATAAGAATAAAGGAGGCTTGTTCTCTCCGTCATTGCGGGTGGTAATCTGTATTCCTTCGGGGAGTACAGAGGTGGAAATACGTGCCGTG
The DNA here is from genome assembly GCA_964602395.1 of uncultured Proteiniphilum sp. GTDB lineage: Bacteria > Bacteroidota > Bacteroidia > Bacteroidales > Dysgonomonadaceae > Proteiniphilum. Next base: position 2,336 of record CAZRRC010000049.1, read on the forward strand.
CGTGACTCGGCAGAACATGCCGGTGGACGCGATGTGTACATGATCTTCGAACCCATGGCCGCCGCACTGGGTATAGGACTTGATGTGGAAGCGCCCGAAGGAAACATGATCGTGGATATAGGTGGTGGCACCACAGAGATAGCCGTGATCTCACTTGGTGGTATTGTCTCCAATAAGTCGATCAAGATTGCAGGAGATGATTTCACCGAAGATATTCAGGACTATATGGGACGGCAGCACAATATAAAGGTGGGTGACCGCACTGCAGAGCAAATAAAGATCATGGTAGGATCGGTACTCACCGAGCTCGAAAATCCGCCGGAGGACTTTGTGGTTCATGGACCCAATCGAATGACCTCGCTGCCGATGGATGTACCCGTCTCCTATCAGGAGGTGGCACACTGCATTGAAAAGTCGGTCACAAAAGTAGATTCGGCTGTGTTGAGTGCACTGGAACAAACTCCTCCCGAGCTTTATGCCGATATTGTGCGAAACGGTATTTACCTTACTGGTGGAGGAGCCCTCCTGCGCGGCCTCGACAGAAGGTTGACCGAAAAGATTGGTATTCAGTTCAGGGTGGTAGACGATCCGCTACACATGGTTGCAAAGGGAACCAGTATTGCACTGCGGAACATCGACAAGTTTTCCTTTTTGATGCGATAAATCGCTGTAGGCTTTTAGCATTGAGCTATTGGCTTCAATAACAGACAATGGCAGGCTTGCATGCGAAATCTTTTCAACTTCATCCTCCGGAACAGTCACTGGTTGGTAGCAATATTACTGATTGCTACCAGCTTCTATCTCATTTTTGCGCATAATTCATACCAGCAGAGTGTGTATCTTACCTCAGCTAACAGGGTCACGGGATGGTTTTACACGACAACCAACAACATCAGCTCATTCTTTCTGCTGAAGAAGAACAACGAACTGTTGTTGGAACGCAATGCTGAGCTGGAGAAGAGATATTATGGCCTGCAGTCGCAGATGGAGAAACTTGCCACCACCGACTCGCTGGCGGTGGAAGCCTTTGCAGCCGACTCCATTGCTACACCCAAGTTTGATTTTATCCCGGCAGGAGTCGTTAACCTGAGCTTTTCGGGCGTCAACAACTTCATCACACTCAACAAGGGGGCGTCACACGGTATCAAGCGCGACATGGGAGTGATATCACAACAAGGCGTGGTGGGGGTTGTGGCCAACGTGTCGGCCAATTTCTCGGTCGTGATTCCCATCATCAACCCGAAGTTTCGGATGAGTGCCAAGTTGAAAAACTCCGAAAACTATGGTTCTGTCTCATGGGACGGAAGCAACATCCGCAAGGCACAATTACAGGATTTGCCCAAGCATGAGATCTTCCACGAGGGAGACACGGTGTTGACCAGCTTCTCCCGTATCTTTCCAAAGAATACCATTATTGGCTTTGTGAGTGATATAGGGAAGTCGCGCGACGACAACTTCAATACATTCAACGTACAGCTGGCAACAAATTTTTACACGCTCCAGGATGTGCTGGTAATCAATGATATGTTTTACGAAGAACAGCAAACTCTAGAAGAAACTTTGCAACAATGAAAAAATGAAACTGAGTTACTTTCATGAAATCCTCCTTTTTGTATTGCTGATCCTGCTGCAAGTGTTGCTACTAAACAGAATCAGTCTCTTTGGGATTGCTACGCCGGTGCTCTATCTCTTTTTTTTGTTGAAACTGCCCATGGGCAAAAATCTTTATTACGTGATCATATCGGGTTTCCTGCTGGGACTGATCATCGACATCTTTTTGAATACACCCGGTATGAATGCTGCCGCCACAACAATCGTCGCTGCATGTAGAAAACCTTTTATGAGCCTTTTCTTTGAAAAAGAGGATTATGATGAGTTTGTGCCCGGCATCAACACAGTTAGTGGCCCTTTTATCCGGTTTACCATTCTGATGGTACTGACGCATCTCACCCTGCTTTTTTTCATCGAGTCGTTCACGTTGTTCAATCTGCCGGGCACCCTGCTGCGCATCGCCGCCTCGTCTTTCATTTCCATCTTGCTGATTTTTGCGTTGGATGGTTTCATTTTTAGGAGAAAACGTGGTGAACAGGTATAATGCTTTGTCCAAAAGAAAATATGTGATTGCTGCCGCGGTGGTAATCATTTTCATTGTCTACCTTATCCAGCTTTTTAATCTCCAGATACTGAGTCCCCAATATCGCGATTATGCCGATAGCAACGCTTTCTTGCGAAGGCCGCTTTATCCTGCGAGGGGAGCTATTTACGACCGGAAAGGGAAGCTGTTGGTTTACAACCGGCCCACTTACGATGTGATGATGGTGGTGAGAGAGATGAAACAGTTTGATACCCTCGATTTCTGCCGCACACTGAATATCAGTATGGAACGTTTTCATACGCTGAATACCGATATGAGAGACCGACGCAAGAACCCCGGCTACTCATCCTATACACCACAGCTGTTTATGACACAGCTCGATGTGGAAGAATATGGTCTGCTACAGGAGAAGCTGTATAAATTCCCCGGTATCTATATCCAGAACAGAACCGAACGTCAGTATAATTACCCGAACATGGGCCTTATCCTGGGTTATGTAGCCGAAGTGGATAAAAACAAAATGGCCGCAGATCCCTATTATGTGCGGGGCGACTATGTGGGCAAGTCGGGTATCGAACTCTCCCACGAAGAGGATCTGCGGGGTGAAAAGGGAGTGGAAATTTTACTCCGTGATGCACATGGAAGAATACAGGGCCGTTACGATGAAGGGAAACAGGATAAAGCTCCTCAATCGGGAAAAGATCTTACCTTGGGCATCGACATTGATCTGCAGGCGTATGGCGAACTGCTCATGCAAAATAAAGTAGGTAGCATCGTGATGATTGAACCCAAAACTGGTGAGATACTCAGCATGGTTTCGGCTCCCACCTACGACCCAGCGCTCCTCACCGGAAAAACGTTTATCGCAAACTACCTTCAGTTGGAGAGTAATCCTTACAAGCCATTGTTAAACAGGTCAATAGCGGGTACGTATCCTCCAGGTTCCACCTTTAAACCTACGCAGGGACTTGTGTTTCTTCAGGAAGGGATCATTACCCCCGAAACAAGGTATTCCTGTTTTGGTGGCTATCCTCCACTGGGAGGTCGCCCCGGCTGTCACGGACACGCTTCACCGCTTGCTTTGCAGTACGCGCTCTCCACCTCCTGCAACTCATTCTTTTGTTACGGACTCAACGGCATGTTGTCAAACAGAAGCAAATATACAGGTACCACCGATGCGTTTGACGTATGGCGCGATTACATGGTCGACATGGGTTTTGGTTACCCGCTAGGGGTGGATCTCCCTTCCGAGAAGAGAGGCTTTATACCCAACAGCAAGTTTTACACTAATGTCTTCAAAACCGATCGTTGGGTGGCTCATAACATCATCTCCATTGCCATCGGACAGGGAGAGATACTGGCTACACCATTGCAGATTGCCAATCTGGCAGCGACCATCGCCAATAGGGGATATTTTTATACTCCGCATGTAGTGCGCGACCGAAAAGGTGCTGCCCTGGAAACGACATTTACCTCACGACGGGAAACGGGTATCAACAGGGAGCATTATGAAGTGACTGTCGCCGGCATGGCCGATGCGGTTACCATGGGTACCTGTCGTGGTATCAATCTGGCTCCACTGGTAGAAGTATGTGGTAAAACGGGTACATCGGAAAACCCACACGGCGATGACCACTCCCTCTTTATGGGTTTTGCCCCGAAAGATGATCCTCAGATAGCCATTGCTGTGGTGGTCGAGAATGCGCGGTTTGGTGCCACCAATGCGGTACCCATTGCCCGCCTTATGTTGCAGAAGTTCTTCGCGGGAGAGATCCCCGAGAGTGATAAATGGTTGGAAACATCCATCATCGACAGGGTAATATTGCCCTATGCATATACCCGCAATCTGCCGGTTAAACAAATTAATTAGTGTTCATCAATAGACAGCGTAATCATGGTTTATCAGGGAAGCAGGGAGATCGTGGAGAATGGGAAGACCGACTGGGTGACAGTTGGTTTTTACCTGCTCTTTGTGCTGTTGGGCTGGCTTAATATTTATGCAGCCAGTTTTGATCTGGAGCATGCGACCAGTCTGTTCGATCTTTCGGGAAGGGCCGGGATGCAACTTGTCTGGATCGGCACTTCGCTGCTTCTCGCTTTTTCCTTATTGAAAATCGAAGTGGGCTTCTATGAAACCTATTCAATTGCTTTTTACCTTGCCGGAATTGGTTTGTTGCTTCTAACCTTGCTAGTTGCACAGGAAATAAACGGTTCCCGCTCGTGGCTGATCATTGGTCCTGTCAGACTGCAGCCCGCCGAATTCATGAAATTCACCATTGCCCTGGCCTTGGCAAGAATCTTCAATGGCTATAATTTCCGATTGATGGAACGCAAAAACCTGCTGATCGTGAGCAGCATCATCTTGTTGCCGGTGTTGCTTGTCATTGCTCAGAGTGAAACAGGTACAGCGTTGGTATACCTCGCTTTTCTTTTGGTGTTATATCGCGAAGGACTCCCTGGCGGTGTGCTCTTCATGGGAATAGCAGCGGTGGTATACTTCGTGCTGGGCATAAAGTTCTCAGATGTGCAAATCGGTCTTTTTTCGAAAGGTGAACTGATAACCATTCTCCTGATTATAATTTTTGCAGCAGCAATGGTATGGAATTACCTCAAGAAGCAGCGTGTGGTAATCACGATTCTTCTGATGTCTGCATTTACCTTCCTGGTGACCTACCTGCTCTCTCTCTTTTCGGTGTCGGTAGATTGGAGTATCACCGCCCTGATAGCCGTTTCACTGGTGGCACTCTACTTGCTTTTACTTTTTTTTCGGAACCGCAAAAAAAGCTATTTGTTTATTCTCTTTTTCGTGTTGGGCTCCTTCGTTTTTCTCGAATCGGTGGAGTATGTCTTTTACGATATCCTGCAGCCTCATCAGCAGATGCGCATCAAGGTGACCCTGGGCATGGAGCAGGATTTGAGTGGGGCAGGGTATCACGTGGGACAGTCGAAGATTGCCATCGGTTCTGGAGGGTTCACTGGGAAAGGTTTTCTCAATGGTACACAGACCAAACTGAAATATGTGCCCGAGCAGGATACCGACTTCATCTTCTGCACCATTGGTGAAGAGCATGGTTTTATTGGTTCTGCCTTGATCATGATACTGTTTATGGCATTTATATTGCGGCTGATGAGCCTGGCCGAGCGACAGACTACGACCTTCGGACGTGTATATGGGTACGGGGTGGTGAGCATCTTCATCTTTCACCTGATCGTAAACATCGGGATGGTGATTGGCATCATGCCGGTGATTGGCATTCCGCTGCCGTTCTTCAGCTATGGAGGTTCGTCGTTGTGGGGATTTACCATCCTGCTTTTTATTTTTCTGCGGATCGATAAATCACGAAAGCGGAACTGAGACAGACTAAATAAATGGACGTGCGGCAATTATCACAATCAGCGCACGCCCGATCAATTAGAACCCAATTTAATTACATATTGCAGGATAATTAGGTTTAGAAAGCCAACTGATGGTTTTCCTGCTCCTGCAATGCCTTTGTTGTATAGATCATTTTCCCATCCTGTATTCATCCTCTCTCTTCAAAAATATCTGTATATTTGACAGGCATGAAGGAAAATAGTTTAAATTTGTACTAAATTGATTGATAATGAGCAAAACGGCATTTATTACAGGCGCATCGAAAGGAATTGGCAAGGAGCTGGCTTTTCTTTTTGCAGAGAAGGGACACAATTTGGTTTTGGTTGCCCGTAGTGCAGAAGCGCTGGAAAAGATAAAAGTGGAACTCGAAGAAACCTGTTCCGTTTCTGTACATACCCTGGTGGCCGATCTTTGTGATGCCGCTGCGGCACAGGCAGTGTTCAATGAGGTGAGGGAAAAGGTATACGATATTGATTATCTGGTGAATAACGCCGGATTCGGCGACTACGGTGCCTTTGCCGATACCGAATGGAATTGTTACGAGCGGATGATTGCTCTCAATGTGACCACACTTACCCACCTGACCCATCTTTTTGTGAGCGACTGGCGTGGCCGCAAAGCTGGAAGGATACTCAATGTCTCATCTACAGCTGCTTTTCAGCCTGGCCCCATGATGGCAGTTTACTTTGCTACCAAGTCGTTCGTGCTCCATCTCTCGGAGGCATTGGGTGAGGAATTGAAAAAAGAGAATATCACCATTACCACACTTTGTCCTGGCCCCACAAGTACCCATTTTGGAGAGGTCTCAAAAATGGATGCTTCCCAGTTGGTGAAGAACGTGCCGATTGCCGATGCAAAAAAGGTGGCTGCGCTGGGATATAGGGCGATGATGCAAGGTAAAGCAGTCGTTGTTCATGGTGCCATGAACAAGCTGGCACCTTTTGGCATTCGGTTTTTACCCAGAAAGTGGGTGACCCGTCTTTCCGCAAAGATCATGCAACAATAAGTTCCGAAGATGAAAACAATTGCGTATATCCATACCGATTTCACCACCAAGTTTGGTATCCCCCGGCAAAGCGGCCTGGTGGAGTCGTTGAAAGGACAAATTGTTTTCGAGCCGCCCTATCGCAATATAGAGGCGTTGCGAGGTCTGGATGGTTTTTCTCATATCTGGCTCATCTGGGAGTTCTCCGAAACCAAACGCGACGGATGGTCGCCCCTGGTGCGTCCTCCCCGTTTGGGCGGAAACAAACGGCTGGGTGTTTTCGCCACCCGTTCTCCTTTCAGGCCAAACCCCATTGGGCTCTCCTCGGTACGACTTGAGCGAATTGAGTGGCAGACACCGCAGGGCCCTGTGTTGCATGTGCTGGGTGCTGATCTGATGAACGGAACCCCCATCTTCGATATCAAGCCCTATCTCACTTACGCCGACAGTCACCCCGCTGCTGTGAGCGGCTTTACCGAACCCATCGAAGATGAGCGGCTGCAGGTGGTGCTGCCCGAAGCGGTGTTGGGCGATATACCCCACGCATTGCACACACCTTTGAAAGCAATTTTGGCCAACGATCCCAGGCCCTCCTATCAGGATGATTCCGAAAGGGTCTACGGGATTAAATTTGCCGGCATGGATATCCGGTTTATTGTGGATGGAAATAAATTAACCGTGATCGATGTGAATAAAGGATGAAGCCTCTCATGGGCATATGGATGTTGAGTCTGTTTTTTAATGCAGTAGCTGCTCAGGCATCACAGATTTCTGAGGATAGTGTTTATGTCTATTTCAGAGAGGTACAAAAAGCCACCAAAGAACATGCCACGTTGTGGGACAGAGATATTTACGGGCCTATCCTGATGGTGGATCCCGATACGAGGGAGGTATACGCAAACATGGCCGACGAGGGAGGAGTACTTCATCTTAGCGAGGGTATCTACCGGGGCACTTTACCCAAAGAGATTACCATTTCCAATACAGACATACACTGGAGCGCAACCCACTGGGCCATGATAAAACTGCCTTTGCCCCCGCTGAAGCATGACCGGATAGACCTCATTACACACGAGCTGTTTCACGTTGCACAACCCATGCTGGGGTTTGAGTTTCAACGGGAAGATAACATTCATCTCGACGACAAAGAGGGACGCATCTATCTGCGCCTCGAAATGGCCGCCCTCAAAGAGGCACTGCTTGCCCGCCGTCTGGCCCAAGCCGAGGAGCATTTGCGCAATGCCCTGATATTTAGAAGGTACCGGCAGTTACTCTTCAGAGGTTCAGAAATATCGGAAAACAACCTTGAGCTGTTGGAGGGACTGGCTACCTACACCGGTCAGATGATGAGTGGACGCGACAAGTGGGAGCTGAGGGATTACCTCATTAACCGTATCGTGGCTTTTGAAAATCTTCCTTCCTATGTTCGTACCTTTGCCTATGAAACAGTCCCTGTTTATGGTTTCTTTCTCTATCAGAAAGACAATCACTGGAACAAGAAAATCGACAATGAGAGCGATCTTACCACTTTCTTTGCAGATGCTTTCGGAATGGATATGCGCATCATCCTGCAGAGGTATGTCAAGCAGGTGGCCGATGAATATGATGGCCTGGTCATTGTAGATGAAGAGCAGAGGCGGGATATTTCTCAAAATGCGCGCCTCGACCTGTATCGAAAAAAGTTTTTGGAAGATCCGCATCTTGAAATTCGACTGGGGGAGATCAATATTTCGTTTGATTTTCAAGATGTGGTTCCCCTCGATGAGGATGAAGGGATGGTTTACTTTACCTTGCAAATCAGTGATCAATGGGGAATACTCACTGTGGATGGAGGCGGTGCTTTGCTGCGATCTGACTGGCGCTGGGTGATTGTCACCGAACCGCTTGAAATTGAGGAGGACAGGGTTTATGGAGAGGGTTGGGATATTGTACTCAATGAGGGTTTTTTCATTGAAAAAACCATCGCCGGTGATTATTTGCTGTCTCGTAAGAAATAATTTTTTTATGTACATTTGCGGCTTGATTGTAATAGTGGGGGTAGCATGAGAAAATTGGTGCGTTTTTTTTGGAAGCTAATTCTCTGGTTCTTGATCCTCTCCATCGGGGGAGTATTGTTATTTAGGTTTGTACCGGTATATTTCACGCCACTCATGGGCATCCGCGTGGTGCAGTCACTCGCGCAGGGTGAGTTGCCACGCCATCACCACAAGTGGGTGCCCTACGACCAGATCTCCGATCACCTGAAACGTGCGGTAATAGCGTCGGAAGATCAGCGTTTCTACCTTCACCACGGGTTCGACCGTGTGGAAATAGAGAAAGCGCTGAAAGAAAATAAAACCCGCAAGAAGGCACGCGGTGCAAGCACCATCTCCCAGCAAACAGCCAAGAATCTCTTTCTCTGGCCTCGCTCTTCCTGGTTTAGAAAAGGGTTGGAGGTTTATTTTACCCTGCTTATTGAGTTGATGTGGCCCAAAGAGCGAATCCTGGAGGTTTATCTCAACAGCATGGAGACTGGAAAGGGAATCTATGGAGCGGAAGCGGTAGCGCGCCTTCACTTTAAAACCACTGCCGGAAAACTGTCGGCATCACAGTCGGCGCTGATTGCAGCCACGCTGCCCAACCCTCGTGTTTACAGTTCTCAAAAGCCCTCGACCTACATACAAAGAAGGCAGGCACATATTCTGCGTCAGATGCGAAACGTTCGTCTGCAGGAAGATTAGCCTTAAATGGAGCGGTGTAACCGTAAGAAACAGAAGATTAGATTTGGCAAGGAGAAAGAAAATCGCTAATTTTACGCTCCGTTAGATACAAAGTGAATGAACGCAGGAGAGAAAAAAGTTGTCGCCACAATGATCGCCATCTACTGCCGATCGGTACACGGTACAAAAGCAACATTATGTGAAGACTGCAACAAGCTGCTGACATACGCGCATCAGCGTTTGGAACGCTGTCTCTATGGGGAAGAAAAACCCACTTGCGCCTCCTGTCCTGTTCATTGTTACAAGCCTGCTATGCGGCAGAAAATAAAAGAGGTGATGCGTATGGCAGGGCCTCGCATGTTGTTCCTGCATCCCATTGAGACTGTGAAGCATTTTCACAAGGAGCGTCAGCGTGACCGCCAATTTGCGACAAAAACCAAAGCGACCCAAAAAACAGAATAATTGTCTTTGCTTACTCCCCATAGTGTGATGGCTGATGTGCTTGCTGAGCACAACGAGCTGATTCCTGTACTGAACCGTTTTGGTATCAGGATTGGCGTGGGGGACAAGAGCGTGGAGGAAATATGTGTAGAGCATCAGCTAAATACCGATCTTATTCTCACTGTGCTCAACGTTTACCTCGATGAGACCTTCCAACCCGAGTCGGCACTCACCTTGTTCGACGCTGAACCCATTGCCGATTACTTTCGCCATACCGTAGAAAACTATCTTCATGCACTGGTGCCCAACATCGAGGTCCACCTCAATGCCCTGATTGCTACGGCCAGTACCGATAACAAAGAATTGGGCATGCTCCGGATGTTGTTTTTGAAATTCAAAGAACGGATGACCAACTACCTGCAGAAAAATGCAGAATACAGCGATGATTTCCCCGACGACCTGCTGCACGATCTGAAGAACATCCTCATCAAACATCTCTCGGTTGAACACAACCAGAACCTGAGTTATGCCGTGATCTATTCGCTACACTCCTTTGGAAAAGACTTGGCTGCACACAACCGACTCCGTAACAGAGTCCTACAACCTAAACTTAGCGAACTGGACTCTTATGGGATACAGCAACTGCAGGATACAATTTCGAGCGAACACGATCATCAAAAGGATGAGTCTGATCATCAACTCACCAATCGTGAAACCGAGATATTGCGACTTATTGTAAAAGGTTATTTGAATAAAGAGATCGCCGAAGAACTGAATATCAGTCACAATACGGTGCTTACACACCGCAAAAATATCATTACCAAAACAGGTATCAAGACCGTTTCGGGACTTACTTTCTATTGTATCCGCAAAGGTTTGATTTCAATGTAAAGTTTTAATACACAATCTATATGTCAAAAAATAGTTTTCTTCGTGGCCCGCTTACCAATTACGGAGAGGTTTCCGAGCATAAATATGATCTGGTCCTCCTCCCTTGGGGAGCCTTTGAACCGCACAATCGTCATCTGCCTTATCTGACCGATTGCATCTTATCATACGAGATTGCCTGCGATTGTGCCGATCAGGTTAACGATCGGGGAGTAACCTGCATGGTGCTGCCACCGGTCTGGTTTGGCTCACAGAACGCGGGTCAGTGGAACAAGCCTTTTTGTGTGCATACACGAAGTGAGACACAGAAAGCCATTCTTACCGATATCGTCACCTCCCTCCACGTGCAGGGTTTTCGGAAGCTGGTCATTATTAACGGACATGGCGGAAATAGTTTCAAACCCTACGTTCGTGATCTGGGGATGACTTTCCCCGATTTCCACATCGTGGTGGCCGACTGGTGGGCAATTGTCCCCACGAATGACTATTTTGAAGAGAAACCCGATGATCATGCCGGAGAGCAGGAAACGTCGGTGATGCTTCACTACCATCCTGAACTGGTCGAGATGAACCGGGCAGGAGACGGCAAGGTATCTCCATCGCAGATAAAAGCCATTGACCAAAAGATTGGCTGGATGCCGCGTCACTGGGATGAGATTTCCGTGGACACCGGCATTGGCAACCCTAAAAAATCGACCGCAGAGAAGGGAGCACGTTATGCGCAGGCGGTGATCGATAAAATAAGTGAACTGCTGGTCGGACTGAAGGACGCTCCATAGGAAAATGCAGCTTACAAACAACAAATAGCCGTGGAATACTTTTAAAAGCGCGCAAATTATCCTAATTTTGTTTGTTTTTTCAATTACCGGGTTTTCGTGTGTAGAAAAGGCAAAACGAAACAGAAGAACATCAAAATAATAATAGTAGTTGATATGAGTAAACAGAGAGAAAAGCTTTTCAATGATTTTCCTCCCATCACCACCGGAGAGTGGATGGAAGTTGTTACCAAAGACCTTAAGGGAGCCGATTTTCAAAAAAGGCTGGTATGGAAAACAAATGAAGGGTTTCAGTTGAATCCATTTTATCGTGCAGAGGATGTGGAAGGTTTTCCCGCATTGGAGAACTTGCCAGGACAGTTTCCCTACGTGCGTGGTACAAAAAAGGAGAACGTGTGGTACGTACGTCAGGAGATCGACGTGCAAGATTTTGCCGAAGCCAACAAAAAGGCACTGGCACTTTTGGAAAGAGGCATTACCTCCCTGGGTTTCCATTTGCCGAAGAATGCACTTTCGGCCGAAAACATGGAAATCCTTCTTCAGGGAATCGCGCCCGATAAGGTTGAACTGAACTTCCGCACTTGCATCTCGCGTACGGCCGACCTGGCCCGCCTGGTTGTTGCCTACATCACAGGTCGTAATCTGAACGTGATGGAATGCTTCGGCTCCATTGAGTTTGATCCCTTCCGGAAGATCCTGAAAAAGGGAATCGATGAGCCCAACTGGATAGAAAAAGCTGTGGAGATGGTACAGATTACTGCTCCTCTTCCCCGCTACCGTGCCCTCACCGTGACCGGCAACAGAATGAACGATGCTGGCGCTTATAGCTTTCAGGAGCTGGGTTATAGCCTGGCTTACGGCAACCAGCTCCTCTCGGTGCTGATTGAGAATGGTGTTGCCCCCTCGATGGCAGCCAAAAAAATTAAATTTGAGTTTGGTGTGGGTTCCAACTATTTCATGGAGATAGCCAAGTTCAGAGCAGCCCGCTGGTTGTGGGCCGAGATTGTGGATGCCTATAAGCCTCCCTGTCCGCACGACTGCGACAACAAAGCTGCCGATGGTACCTGCCGCTGTGCAGCGAAGATGAACATCCATGCCACGACCTCGCAATTCAATCAATCGCTTTATGATCCCTATGTGAATCTGTTGCGTACGCAGACCGAAGCCATGTCGGCCACCATTGGTGTCGTGGACTCGTTGACGGTACGTCCCTTCGATGAAGCGTTTGAATCGCCCACAGCTTTTGCAGAGCGTATTGCAGCAAACCAACAGCTCTTACTAAAGGAAGAAGCCCATTTCGATAAAATTACCGATCCTTCTGCAGGTTCTTATTATATTGAAAAACTGACCACTTCACTGGCACAACAGGCATGGAAGCTCTTCCTCGAGACGGAGGAAACAGGCTTCTACAATGCGTTGAAAGCCGGTAGTGTGCAGGACGCCATCAATGCTTCGGCCGACGCTCGCTTCAAGGCTGTTGCCAACCGCAAGGAGATCTTGCTTGGCACCAACCAGTATCCCAATTTCAGGGAGACCATGGCTTCGAAAATAGAAGAAAAAGAAGCTCATGGCTGTGGCTGTGGCGGAAGTGACGCACCTACACCGCTGAAGAAGCTCAACTCTAGACGCCTTGCAGATGCTTTCAATGCATTGCGTCTGGCAACCGAGCAAAGCGGAAAAACTCCCAAGGTGTTTATGCTCACCATTGGCAACCTGGCCATGCGCCTGGCACGTTCTCAGTTCTCAAGTAACTTCTTTTCATCGGCAGGTTATGAGCTGATCGACAATCTGGGCTTCAACACCGTGGAAGAAGGAGTGCAGGCAGCCCGTGAAAAAGGTGCCGACGTGGTGGTACTTTGTTCTAGCGACGACGAGTATGTCAACTATGCACCTGAAGCATTCAATTTGCTCAAGGGTGGAAAAGAACTCTTTGTGGTAGCTGGCGCTCCCGCCTGCATGGATGAGTTGAAGGCTGCCGGTATTGAACATTTCATCCACGTTCGCAGCAACGTGCTGGAAACACTACAAATGTTTAACGATAAGTTATTGTAGATTCAATATTCAAGAGTCAAGGCAATAAATAAATAGAAAACAAATAGCTGACAGCTGAAAACTGACAAAAACATATGAAACCTAATTTCAAAGAAATAGATATTCAATCGGATGGTTTCGTGGCCGCAAACGTGGAGGAGTGGGCACAAAAGAATGAGATCAAAGCCGATTGGCTCACACCGGAACAGATACCGGTGAAACCGGTCTACACCAAAGAGGATCTCGAAGGCATGGAGCATCTGAACTATGCTGCCGGGATAGCACCCTATCTGCGTGGACCTTACTCCACCATGTACGTGATGCGTCCCTGGACCATCCGTCAGTATGCCGGATTCTCCACCGCTGAAGAGTCCAACGCCTTCTACCGCCGTAACCTGGCATCGGGACAGAAAGGCCTTTCAGTGGCTTTCGACCTTCCCACACACCGTGGCTACGATGCCGATAACGAACGTGTGGTAGGCGACGTGGGAAAAGCAGGTGTCTCCATCTGCTCGGTGGAAGATATGAAGATTCTCTTCGACGGAATCCCCTTGAACAAGATGTCGGTGTCCATGACTATGAACGGTGCCGTACTGCCCGTGCTAGCATTCTATATCGTGGCCGCGCAGGAGCAGGGAGCCAAGCTGGAAGAGATGGCCGGCACCATTCAGAACGATATTCTGAAGGAGTTTATGGTGCGCAATACTTACATTTATCCTCCCGGATTCTCCATGAAGATCATCGCCGACATCTTCGAGTATACTTCACAGAAGATGCCTAAGTTTAACTCCATCTCCATTTCAGGTTACCATATGCAGGAAGCAGGGGCTACTGCCGACATTGAGCTGGCTTATACGCTGGCCGATGGCATCGAATACCTCCGTGCTGGTATCAATGCCGGCATCGATGTAGATGCTTTTGCACCCCGTCTCTCCTTTTTCTGGGCCATCGGCATGAACCATTTCATGGAGATCGCCAAAATGCGTGCCGCACGCTTACTTTGGGCCAAGATCGTAAAGAGCTTTGGTGCAAAGAATCCCAAGTCGATGGCATTGCGTACCCACTCACAGACTTCTGGATGGTCGCTCACCGAACAGGATCCCTTCAACAACGTGGGACGTACCTGCGTAGAAGCGATGGCCGCTGCTCTGGGTCACACCCAGTCGCTGCACACCAACGCCCTGGATGAGGCCATTGCCCTGCCGACCGACTTCTCGGCACGCATTGCCCGCAACACCCAGATCTACATCCAGGAAGAGACCCAGATCACCCGGCAGGTGGATCCCTGGGCCGGTTCCTACTATGTGGAATCACTCACGCAGGAGCTGGTGGACAAGGCATGGGCGCTGATTGAAGAGGTTGAGAAGCTGGGCGGCATGGCCAAAGCCATCGAGACCGGCATTCCCAAGATGCGCATTGAGGAGGCTGCTGCCCGCACACAGGCACGCATCGACTCCGGCGTACAGGCCATCATCGGCGTAAACCGTTACAGGCTGGAGCAAGAAGATCCCATCGACATCCTCGATATCGACAATACCGAAGTGCGCAAACAACAGGTTGAACGTTTGGAGCAACTGCGCGCCGGTCGTGACAATGCTGCGGTACAAAAGGCTCTTGATGCCATCACCCGCTGTGTGGAGACACAAGAAGGGAATCTTCTTGAGCTCTCCATCGAAGCAGCCCGTGTTCGTGCTACGTTGGGTGAAATCTCCGACGCATGTGAGAAAGTAGTGGGAAGATATAATGCAATCATCAGAACAATTTCAGGCGTGTATTCAGCAGAATCAAAATCAGATGCAACGCTCGAGGAAGCGCGTGCACTCACCGATCAGTTTGCCCGCAAAGAGGGTCGCCGGCCCAGGATCATGGTCGCCAAGATGGGCCAGGACGGACATGACCGCGGCGCGAAGGTTGTCGCCTCCGGCTATGCCGACTGTGGTTTCGACGTAGACATGGGACCTTTGTTCCAGACACCGGCCGAAGCAGCCCGTCAGGCAGTGGAGAACGATGTGCATGTGTTGGGTGTATCTTCACTGGCAGCAGGTCATAAGACCCTGATACCCCAGGTAATCGAAGAATTGAAACAACTGGGACGTCCCGACATCGTGGTAATTGCCGGTGGTGTGATTCCGGCACAGGATTACGATTTCCTTTACCGCGCAGGTGTAGCCGCTATTTTTGGACCGGGAAGCTCCGTTGCCAAATCAGCTTGCGACATCATGCATGTGTTAATGGACGAATAACCGTCTCCGGTTAACTGTTCACATATTCCGCTTTCGGCGCGATCTTTAAGAGATTCTGCCGAAAGCGGTTTTTTTATAACTAACCGGGCAGTAATTCATATGCTTTTGCGAGGAAGAGGGGATAGAGCGCATCACGTTGAAACATGTTGATGTAAAACAGTACAATCAAATCATTCTCAGGATCGATGATATACTCCGTTCCCAACATGCCTCCCCATGCATAAGCGGTGTTTGAGACGGCAGGAACCGGCTTTTTCAATTCGTTGTAGAGCTCAAACCCCAGTCCGAATTGAAAACCTTTGCCTCCTGAATTTTTCTCTGGCAACTGGTTCACGGTTGTCATCAATGCCACCGTTTCCGGTTTCAGTATTTGTTGGCCGTTAAACGTTCCCTTGTTGAGCATCATCTGACAAAACTTCGCGTAATCGCCAATGGGGCCGTTCAGCCCGAGAGCTCCTTCACAATAGGTCTGTTGGTCGCTGATTGTCCCTTCAATAAATAAGGTGCTGCCATCTTCCAACTTACCATCGACATACTGATAAGGTTTCACGAAGCGACTCATCATCTCCGGTTCATAGTACCAGTCGGTATCCTCCATGCCCAAGGGCTCCAAAATGGTCTCTTTTACATATTCACGCAGCGATTTACCGGAGATCCGTTCAATCATGTATGCCAACATATTGGTGCTGATATGGTAATTCCAATCAGAGCCTGGATCAAATCCCAAGGGGTATTTTGCCAATGCTTCCATCTCCTCCTTCAGATATGCCGATTCCATATTTCCACTAAAGGTTCTTTGTCCCACAGGTTTTGTCTCGGGCAGGGGAGCCCCAACTTCGGTATCGGCGCTCTTTTTCTTTTCTACTTCGGCACGAACGATTTCTCCAACCAGGCCTGCACCCAATCCGGAGGAGTGAGACATGAGATGGGCAAATGTCATTTCCCTATTTGCAGGTCGCGTCTCATACGTACCATCCTCGTTGACTGCAGTGACTACACTGGCCGGAATTTCGGGAAAGTATTTCGAAACTGGGTCATCCACGGCAACCATACCCTTTTCTACGAGCGTCATGAAAGCAGCAGTGGTAATAGCCTTGGTTTGTGAAAACAGCACGTAATAATCGTCAACCGTGGCCGGAGTCTGGGTTCCCATATCCTTCCATCCGAAAGCTTTGTGATAGATCACATCACCTCCTTTGGCCACGAAAGCGGTGACACAGTTGAGTTTTTTGGTATCCACAAATGATTGCAACAGGGAATCAACTTTGGCAATTTGTTCACCCTCTATTCCCAGCTCAGTTAAATTAGGTTGAAAATTAAAACTTTGTGGGCTTTCTGGCTTTTGCGCTTTGTTGTTACAGGCCGTAATCAATAAAATCAGACCTGTGAGTAACAGATAATTGTTTTTCATATAATTTATTTTTATTAACCGGTTTTTCACTCAATGTATCTCACAATTTTGCGCATACAGTAGGCAAATTTACTCAATGTTTTCATCGATGCAAATCTTTTCTTATGTTAAACATTTTCTATGTCAGTATTTTAT
>CAZRRC010000050.1:0-16954 GCA_964602395.1 uncultured Proteiniphilum sp.
GAGAAGAGGGTTTTTCACCATATGAATTTCCCTCTTTTCTTTTGTTTATCTACTATAGAAAACTATCTGAAAATTTGCTTACTAATGAAAATTTATGTTTATTTGTTCTCTTGCAACAGCCAGGCGGATCAAATAAAAACATGAATGGGTTCAATCGAAACACATTGGGAAAAATTCCTGGAAAAGGGAGATGAGCCCTCTTTTTCTCTTATCTACAATAATCTTGTGGATGATCTTTTTTCCTATGGGATCAGCCTTGGTTTTGAAGGAGAAATATGTAAGGATGCTATTCAGGATACTTTCTACAAGCTTTATATCTCAAAAAACAACCTCAGACATGTGGAAAATATAACTGCCTACCTGTTCAAATCGTTCAAACATCGTTTGATCGACATCGCAGAGAAAACCACAAGAAGGGAAACCATCGACCACACATCTGAACCTTTTATCAGCAAAGTAACCATCCTGGACGACCTCATCGACAAGGAAACAAACGAGATGGTCAAGAAAAAAGTGACCTCCTTACTCAGTTGCTTAACCGTGAATCAGCAGGAGGTGGTCTATCTGAAGTATATGATCGGGTTGCAGCACAAGGAAATTGCCGAAATGCTCCATATACAGGAAGAATCAGCCAGAAAAATACTCTACAGGGCCATGGAGAAACTGCGGGAGAATGTTAAATTTTTATTTTTTTGTTGATTGCTGTCCACAAAAATTAACCTGGGCCGTCACTACCTAAAGGCATTACGGTGGACGACAAAAACAAAATAGTTCATAATGGAGATAATTTCCTTGAGGATGAGGATTTTATCAGATGGAGACTCTTTAAAACGAAAGAATCAGAAGATTATTGGAGCAATTTTCGAATGGAGAATCCACAACTGGAAGAGGCAATACAGGAGGCGATCAGGCAATTCAATGCAGTAAAAATAAACAATTACAACCTGTCGGATAAGGAGAAAGGTTATATTTATAAAAATATCCTGCAGAACATCAGTCACTACAAAAAGCGCCGTCTCACTGTAAGAATAGCTTCCATTGCTGCTGTATCATTGATCGCTCTCTTGTCGACCCTATTTGTTATCCAGATGAAAAATAACGCCCGACAAAACAGACTCAATGAAAATGAGATGATCGTCGGACAAACACTACCTGAAGAAGAAATCTATCTCATTACGGGCAACAAAAAAACGCAATTGTTGCACAACTCACACATAGGGCTTTCCGATAACGGCAAAGCCACGATTACTGACAGTACCGACACAAAGAAAGAGCTATTGCTTGCACGCACAGAGCTAAACAGACTGGTTGTACCCTACGGAAAAAGAACAAATCTGACACTTGCCGACGGTTCGGAGGTCTGGTTAAACTCTGGAACACAACTCGATTTTCCCTCTGAGTTCAAAGGAAAGACCCGCGAAATACATGTAGATGGAGAAATTTACATCGATGTGGCTCCAAATCAACAAATACCTTTTATCGTACATGCCCAGGATATGCAAATACGTGTACTGGGAACTTCTTTCAATATCTCAGCATACCGCGACGACATTAAAAAGACCATTGTACTGGTGGAGGGAAAGGTTAAGGTTGAACGTGGGGAGACACAGCTGGCTGAACTATTACCCAATGAGAAGATTGATGTAACAGAGAATAAAGTTCTGAAAGAGACTGTCAACACCTCTGAATACATCAGCTGGAAAAAAGGGATACTGGAATTTAACGGAACACCCATGTCGGAAATACTCAAAAAAATAGGCCGTTATTACAATGTGCAGTTCGAGGAAACAACAGCGGTTAAGTTAAATGATCAGACTTTTTCGGGTAAATTATTTCTGTCAAACAATCTGGATAGCGTAATGGCATCAGTTTCAATCCTTTCCTCGACAACCTATAGCAGAGAAAATAACAAAATAATTATCGGTGAAAAAAAACAAGAGCCTATGGAATAAATATTTTGGATAAAAAAAGAAGACCGAGCAATGCTGCCACACTGCCCGATCAGATGAAAATTAATTTACAAATAATCCTAAATCACGTAAACTAAATTCAAAACAAATGTATGGAAGAAATTATTAAATCTAAACAAATTGCATCTAAAAAATGCAACCTAAGTTTAAAAATCATGAAGTTATCAGTTCTACTGTTATTCATTTGTATTTTTAGCCTATCGGCCGAGAACGTATATACACAGCAAAAAGAACTCTCTCTCGATCTGAAAAACGTGCGTATTACCAAAGCAATCTCTGAAATTGAAAAAACAAGCGATTATGTTTTTCTTATCACGGATGAAGCAAAAAGAGAGCTCAATAAAAAAACCTCTGTGCATGCAAACAAAGAAAGCATCCACGTTATTCTGGAAACCATTTTAAAAGGAACTAACCTGGGATATAGTGTTGTGGAAAGA
Organism: uncultured Proteiniphilum sp.; assembly: GCA_964602395.1. Taxonomy (GTDB): domain Bacteria; phylum Bacteroidota; class Bacteroidia; order Bacteroidales; family Dysgonomonadaceae; genus Proteiniphilum. The sequence goes on from CAZRRC010000050.1 coordinate 2,408, forward strand.
CAGGTATCCCTTTATAAAGATACCGAATCGAAAGCTCCAGACAAATCTGTTACGGTGATAGAAGAGGAAACACAGCAGAAAAAAAATATTTCCGGCAAGGTAACCGATAAAGAAGGAATGCCCGTCATCGGTGCCAATGTACTGGAAGTCGGCACCACCAACGGAACGGTAACCGACGTGAATGGCAATTTCACCCTACAGGTAGAAGAGAATGCAATCTTGCATCTTTCCTACATCGGGTATCTTTCACAAGAAATAGTGACAAACCGAAGAAGCAACTTTGCCATCACACTACTGGAAGATACACAGTCGCTCGAAGAGTTGGTGGTCATTGGCTACGGCAGCATGACCAGGAAGGATGTTACCAGCTCCATCACCACCGTCGGCGCGGAGAAATTAAACGTGGGTGTTTTTTCCGATCCGGCACAGCTGCTACAAGGCAAAGTGCCGGGACTGATCATTACCCAGAGCAGCAACCCCAACGGCTCTCCTACTATTACCTTGCGAGGGGCCTCTACTTTCCGCAGCGGTGCAGCACAGGAACCCTACTATGTGGTAGACGGGGTTCCAGGCGTGTCGCTGGCACTGATCTCCCCAGATGACATAGAGAGCATTGATGTGCTGCGTGACGCTACAGCCACAGCCATCTACGGCTCCAAAGCGGCCAATGGGGTAATCATCATCAACACCAAAAGAGGACGGGCCGGACAGACAAACATCAATTACAGCGGCTATGTGGCGACCGATGAAATACTGAAAAACTGGGATGTGATGGATGGCGAACAACTGCGTCGCTATGCCAGCAAGAACAACATCACCCTGATCAACGACCTGGGCGCTAACTCCGATTGGCAAAAGGAGGTACAGCGTACCGGACTGAGCCACAACCACAATGTCTCAATCAGTGGCGGATCGGAAAAGGTATCCTATAACTCCAGCATCAACTACATGGAACGCCAGGGTGTGATTGAAGGAACCCAGATGGATCGTCTGATTGGGCGTGCATTTTTGGAAGCCAAGGCAATGAATGATCGACTTACCCTTTCGTTCAATGTAAACTCCAGCGTTACCAACCGACAAAGTGTACCTTTCTCAAACCAGGGACAGAGCGTGCTGGACGCCATGAGCTACTACTCACCCCTTGTACCCGTCAGAAATGAAGATGGAACATGGTATGAAAATAGTGGCATATCACAGAATTACAACCCTGTGGCACTGATCAATGAAAACATGTATGATACGGAGAATAAACAGGTACAGGGAAATGCCAAAGCAACACTCGATATCACCGAGGCGTTCAAGTTTAACCTGAGCCTGGCTTATCAAAATGAACAATTTATTTTTAGCAATTACAACACCACCCAGTCGCTGGTAGCTTTGGGCATGAGCGGCAGAGCCGACCGGTCGACAGTGAGCAACAAGAAAAAAGTGCTGGAAAGTTATTTCAACTACGACCGCACCTTTAACGACAGCCACAAGTTGGGTCTGATGGCCGGTTATTCGTGGGAAGAAAGCAACGACAACGATGGCTTTAAGCTGACTACCTATAACTTCTACGACGATGCTCTCACCTACTACAACCTGGGCATGGGGAACAATGTCGACATCAACGGACTGGGCCTGGGCGACGGTCGTTACATGCTCTCCACACTGAGAATGATCTCCCTCTACGGTCGTGCCAACTACTCTTTCAACAGCAAATATATGCTGCAGGCAACCATCCGTCGGGATGGCTCCTCCGCTTTCGGTAAAAATAACCGATGGGCTACATTTCCTTCTGCATCCATGGCATGGCGCCTTTCTGAAGAATCGTTCCTGAAAGATCTCAATCTGTTCGATGACCTGAAGCTGCGCGTTGGCTACGGGGTGAGTGGCAACTCTTTGGGATTTGATGTCTTCACCGCTACGCAGGTTTACGGTGCAACTGGTTGGTTTGAGCACGTAACACCCTCCGGCGAAACAGTGCTGGTACACACTCTCGGCCCCACCCGCAATGCCAACCCCGATTTGAAATGGGAACGTACAGGCATGTTTAACGTGGGTCTCGATTTTTCTTTTTTCAATAACCGCCTCAATGGTACCGTGGAGTATTACGACAAGCGGACCAAGGATCTGATTGCCGACTATCAGGTATCTACCACCCGTTATCCCTATAACTGGCTTACCGCCAACGTGGGCGAGGTAAGCAACAAAGGTGTTGAACTGAGTTTGAATGCCATCCCTGTACAAACAGGCAACTTCAGCTGGGAGACATCGTTGAATCTGTCGCACAACAAGAACAGGGTGGAGAAACTCTCCAACGACACCTACTCTGTCGACTATTTTGACAAGGCCAACCTCGATGCAGCCGGGTTCTCAACCGCCACACAACAAAGGGTGATGGAAGGTTATCCCATCGGACAGTTTTACACCTGGGAATGGGCCGGTTACAATGAAGGAGTATCTCACTTTTACGTATATGGTGAAGGAAGCCTGAAGGATATCTATGGCGATGATTTTGCTACAAAGGTAAGCAAACAGGCCGATGGCCGGTACAAAGACAACCAGACAGGGAAGCTGGTCACTACAGCCAAGCCGCTGTATGACGACCGCACCGCAACGGGTTCGGCACAACCCCTATTAACTTTGGGCTGGAACAACACCCTGAACTACGGAAAATGGACCATGACCGCCTTCTTCCAGGGTGTTTTCGGTAACAAGATCATGAACGGCACACGCGCTTACCTGAGCAACTATGCCAGTGTGGGCAACGGCAAGAATGTGCTGGCCTCCATGGATAAAGACAACCTGGCGACCGACTACAACTCCCATGCCCCCTCCGACCGCTACCTGGAAAGAGGTGATTACCTGAGGCTTTCAGCGCTAACAGTAGGGTATAACTTCGGCACGATCAACGAATACATCAAAGGTCTGCGTCTGTTTGTCACCGGCAACAACCTACTTACTATCACTGGTTACAAGGGTATAGATCCGGAAATGAGTCTCGGTGGAATGGAGCCGGGCATCGATAACAGGCAGACTTATCCGCGCACCCGTACCATCATGTTGGGTGTAAATGTTAATTTCTAAAAAACATATCCATATGAAGATCAAAGATATCAAATATATTCTCCCGATATTGCTGCTTACTCTGGCTACAAGCTGCACCGACCTGGAGGTCGACATCAAATCGCAATACACCACATTCCCCAACTCCGATATCGCAGCAGAAGCGAAAACTGCAGATGTGTATTTTGCCATGCGCGGCCCATTGGCACGTGATTACCACCACGCCCAGACACTCTCCTCTGATGAGGCCGTCGGCCTGTCTCTTAGCGGTGACTACTACGACAATGGACGCTATGCTCACATGGCTCTCCACTCCTGGACACCCGATGATCCCAACATTGGTTACTACGAATCATTGACCAGCGGCATCACCAAATGCAACAAGGCCATCATTGAACTGGGTGGCGAGGAAACGAATGTCACAGCCCCTGTACGAGCCGTGCGAGCTTACTACCTGTGGGTGCTGATGGACAGCTATGGGGATACACCTTTGTTAAATCGCCTACTGGAAGAGGATGAAGCCATTGATCGTTCACCTCGTGCGGAAGTTGCCAGATACATTGAATCTGAACTGCTGGCGGTACTTGAGAATCTGCCCACCAACGTGGATGCCTCCACCTATGGTAAGCCTACCCGCTATATGGCTGAAGCACTTCTGGCTAAGCTTTACCTTAACTGGGCCGTGTACACATCGGCCAATGTAGCCTCCTACACACCCAACATGAGCAACGAGAAGCTGAATGAGGTGGTGGCCATGTGCGACAACATCATTGCATCGGGTAAGTTTGATCTGAGCGATCCCTACCTTCCGAAGTTTTATCCCGAAAATGGACCCCATATCAAGGACTTTATCTATGTGATGCCCTACGACAGGGTATCACAGCAAGGGATGACCTATTCACGATTCTGGACACACAGAGCAGGGAATAAAGCATTTTATGGTGTAGACCTGCCCAACAGTGTGGGAGGTAACTTCGCCTACAATCCAGAGTTTGCGGATAAGTTCTCTCTCGAGGGTGACGAACGCAACGAAACCATCCTCAGAGGTCCTCTTTATGTGCGCGACCCGGCCACCTACAAAGCCACCACTACTCCCTGGATGGTGAGTGGGCAGCAGGTAACACTTACCCGGGAGATTCAACTGAATGACCTGGAAACCCTTGATGTGGGGAACGACCTGAAAGGGCGCTCACAGGGTTACCGTTCTATTAAATTCTATATGGATTTGAAGACCACCAAGGACCAGGCCCGCAGTCAAAGCAACGACGTACCCATTTTCCGCTATGCCGATGTGTTGTTGATGAAGGCCGAAGCCATACTGCGCGGAGCAACCGCCACACGGGGCGACACACCTGCTTCGCTGATGAACCAGATACGCTCATACGTGCATGCACCCCTGATTACCGGTACCCCCACGCTGAATGATCTCCTGGATGAACGCGCCCGCGAGTTTGTAGATGAGAGCTGGCGCCGCAACGATCTGATAAGATTCGGCAAGTTTGAGGATGACTGGGGTTTTAAACATGTGGTAAATCCGAACGCGAAAACACAGAAGTTCCGTCGCATTTTCCCAATACCCACCTATATTTTGAACACCAACACAAACTGGCAGCAAAATACCGGTTATTGAGGATAATTGAGTAAATTTGGTGGCAGTTGGAAGTTGAACGGTTGTTCACTTTCAACTGCCATTTTTATGTAATAAAGGGTTGCTACAAAATCGACCAAAACCAACATACCAATCATTTTTTCACCATGCAAAAGGTACCGTATTTACTATTCATAATCAGTCTCTTCACAACATCCTGCATTGGCTTACAACCGGAGAAAAGGATGCATTATGTTGACACCCGGGTGGGAACAGCAGCCTCCATCACAAAGCAAGCCGGCCGCTTTGGCAAAGGAAGTGAAGAGTATGCTCAAACGATTCCGGCTGTACTTGAACCCAATGGAATGAATTTCTGGACACCCCAGACAAGGGATACGGAAGTCAAATGTATCGCGCCCTACTATTATAGAGATTCCCTTCTACAGGGATTCCGCAATTCTCACTGGATTAGCGGAGGCTGCACGCAGGATTACGGCTCCATGACGCTGATGCCTCTTTTTGGAACACTCAAAACCGATCCCATGAAGCGAGGCAGCATCTTCTCCCACGATCGGGAGACAGCTACCCCATCCTATTACTCCGTTTTTCTGGAAAGCTATGGTATCGGGGCGGAAATGACGGTAAGATCACGTTCAGCTATTTTTCGTTTTACCTACAACAAACAGGGTGATGCTTTTCTGGTTGTAAATCCAAATAGTGACGAGGGAGAAGGATTCATTGAAATAGATACCATCCGACAGGAAATAAGAGGTTATAACCCCGTTCACCGCATCTATCAGGGCTGGGGTAAAAATGCCGGATACAATGGCTATTTTGTTGTTTCCTATAAAAAAAGGGCGAAAGCATACGGCACTTTTATCGGCGACTCCATCCTCCCGGGACAAATCGCCCTTTCGGATAGAAAGAAAATGGGGGCATACGTCAGTTTCGACGTCGAAGAAAACGAAGAGATATTTATAAAAGCTTCCTCATCATTCACCGATATTGAAGGTGCCCGCCTCAATATGGAAGCGGAGATACCCTCGTGGAATTTTAACCAAACCAAAGATGAGTTGACCCATATATGGGAGAAGCATCTGGCATTAATTGAGGTGGAGAGCGACTCCGAAGAGGAGAAACAGAAATTCTACGGCGCTTTGTACAGGGCATCGTTTCTTCCGCGTACTTTTAATGATGTGGATGGACGTTACCCTTCTTTTGCAACAGGGAAACCTATTATGCATATGGAGGAGGGCCGGAATTATTACGACGATTTCAGTATGTGGGACACCTATCGTGCGTTGCATCCCTTGCTCAACATTGTTTCACCCGGAAAATCAGGTGACATGATGCAATCGCTCGTATTGAAATACGAACAGGGTGGATGGTTACCCATCTTTCCATGCTGGAACAGTTACACCGCAGCAATGATTGGTGACCACGCCATTTCTGTCATCGGCGACGCCTACCTGAAAGGAGTGAGAAACTTCAATATCAATAAAGCGTATGAAGGGATGCGAAAAAATGCTTTTCAATCGCCCGCATCCGTCGATGAATACAAAAACGGCATGGGCAGACGCGCTCTCAACTCCTACCTTCAATATGGATACATACCTCTGGAGGACAAAGTCCCCGATGCTTTTCATACCAATGAGCAGGTATCGCGTACTCTCGAGTATGCCTACGACGACTTCGTTCTGGCACAGGTAGCCAAAGAGTTGAGCAAAGAGGATGACTGGCATGTTCTTTCATCGAGGGCCCTCAATTACCGAAATGTGATTGATCCGACAACGGGCTATGCGCGGGGGCGTTATGCCAACGGAACGTTCATTGAAGAGAATAAACCATTCCAATTCGTCAGTTTTATTACCGAGGGAACTCCTGCCCACTATACCTGGTATGTTCCGCACGATGTAGCAGGATTAATCCAACTGATGGGTGGTAAGGAGAGGTACCTCGCCAAGCTCGATTCCATGTTCACCGAAGAACTTTACTGGCATGGCAATGAGCCTTCTCATCAAATCCCGTTTATGTTCAATTATGCCGATAAGCCCTGGCGCACGCAGGAAGAGGTACGCCATATCATGGAAACTGAATACGTTAATCACCCGGGAGGCCTTTCCGGGAACGACGATGCGGGACAGATGTCTGCATGGTATGTTTTTGCTTCACTCGGTTTCTATCCTGTCTGTCCCGGTACACCCTATTACGCCATTGCAAGTCCCAGTTTCAAAAAGGCTGTAATCAATCTGGAAAATCACAAGAAATTTACGATTGTTGCACACAATGCATCACCGGAAAATATATATATTCAGTCAGCTACGTTAAACGGGATGGCATACGACAAAAATTATTTTTCTCACGATGATATAGTAAGCGGCGGCAAGCTTGAATTTATCATGGGACCGGAACCAAACACCAGGTGGGGACAGTAAACATCTTGTAATAACTGAAAAATTTGCCCATAAAAAAAAAATGATGCTAATTTGCATCTTTAATCATTACCATTCAGATATGAACAAACGAAATTTTCTTAAATCGGCAGTTGCCATCGCGGGTGCGTCGACAGTTTCTTCGTTGGCGGCAGCTATATCGCCAAAGCAGGTTATCGGTTCGTGGGGGTTGTCACCTTCTATGGCTGATGATAAGCCAAGACAGAAAGTCATTTTAAAAAAGAGCCTTGGATTTGCGATGATCAAGGAAGAATTGTCGTTGACCGACAAATTCAAGCTGGCTAAGGAGCTGGGATTCGATGGGGTGGAATTAAACAGTCCGGTAGATTTCCCGTTGTCTGAGGTCCTCGATGCGAAATTAAAATCGGGCATCGAACTCCCTACGGTGGTAAATAAGGATCACTGGAGTGCTCCTCTCTCCGATCCCGATCCGGAAGTAAGGAAAAAATGTATCTTGTCGGTGGCAAAGTCACTGAAGGAGGTAAAAGAAGTAGGAGGGGATACCGTGCTGGTCGTTCCGGGTGTGGTAAATGAAAAAGTGCCATATGAACAGGCATATATTACTTCTCAGAATTCCATCAGGGAACTCATTCCTTATGCAGAAGAAACAGGTATGCAGATTGCGCTGGAAAACGTCTGGAACAACTTTCTGCTAAGTCCTGTCGAAGCAAAAAGGTTCATCGATGAAATCAACCATCCGCTGGTAGGATGGTACTTTGACATCGGCAATATTTTGCGATATGGATGGCCCGAACACTGGATACGGACACTGAATAGACGCATCATAAAGCTCCATATCAAAGAGTTCAGCCGCGAGCTCATGAATTCAAAAGGGTTATGGGAAGGGTTCAAGGTGGATTTGCTAAAAGGCGATAACAACTGGCCGGTGGTGATGAAAGCAGTCAGTGAGGTCAATCATCAGGGAGGATGGCTCACTGCAGAAGTTCCCGGGGGAGACCGGAATCAACTGAAACAGATTTCGGCACAAATGGATGAGATCATATCATATCTGTAGATTGAATGTTATTCCTGTATTTCTTTTTATGAGAATAAATTTGCGGAATTTGAGTATGATTCATTTCCTTTATTATTAATTTTACAAATCTTTTTTTTAGTATTATTGATAAAATTGACCAATCCACTGAATTACTGAAATATAATTATAAAAAATATCATTCCTAATGCAGTCTAACAATCTATTATCACGTAGAAACTTTCTAAAAAGTTCTGTTGTGGCTGGCACGGCAGGAGTAATGGGAGGAATCCCCCTGTTGAGTTCCTGTAGCACACAAAAAAAGAATAAGAATGAAGAACTTAAATTGCCACTGTTACGCGAACAGGCACCGGACGGGACAGTAATTAAGGCAGGTCTTATTGGTTGCGGTGGACGAGGAACGGGAGCGGCCATTGATTTTCTTAATGCCGGGCCCAATCTGCAGATCGTTGCTTTGGGAGATGTTTTCAAGGATAAACTGGATGCATGCCGCGAAGTACTAAAAAAAGAAAAGAACATAGATGTCGCGGACGAAAACTGCTTTATCGGATTCGACAGTTATCAAAAAGTGATAGATGCTGGAGTTGATGTCGTACTACTTTGTACCCCACCCCATTTTCGTCCAACGCATGTAGAAGCAGCCGTCAACGCAAGGAAACACATCTTCATGGAAAAACCTGTCGCGGTAGATCCTGTGGGTGTCAGAAGAGTATTGGCATCCGTAAAAAGAGCCCAATCATTGAATCTGAATATCATCAGCGGAACCATCCGCCGTTCTCAAAAAGACTATATGGAGACCCGGCGCAGGGTGTTGAATGGTGAAATTGGCGATATCACAGGAGCACACATAATAAGAAACGGTGGTGCTTTGTGGTTTCGTACCAAAAGACCGGAATGGTCGGATATGGAGTACATGCTCAGAAACTGGGTAAATTTCTGCTGGCTGTCAGGAGATCACATCACCGAACAATTTATTCACGAGATTGACGTGATGAACTGGTATCTGGGAAAATACCCCGTCAAAGCTTCAGGATGGGGAGGAAGGCAAAGAAGGGTAACAGGAGACCAGTACGATTTTTTCAGTGTCGAATATCTCTATGACAATGGCATGCGGACACACTGTGCAGCGAGACAAGTTGACGGATGTTCCAACGGTAAGGTAGAACAGATCAACTGTTCAAATGGTTATGCCGATGCTTCCGGAAAACTGTATGACCTGAAGGGGAATATGATATGGGAGTATCCAACTCCAGGAGAAGAAGACAGCCAGTCGGAATGGAAAGTAACCAATCCTTACGTTCAGGAGCACATCAACCTTGTCACTGCAATCAGAACAGGCAACACCATCAATGATGGAGAAGATCAGGCATACTCGAGCCTGGTGGCAATCATGGGAAGAGTCGCTGCATATACAGGCAAAGATGTCACTTGGGACGAGATATTGAATTCCGGGCTTCAACTGGGACCGGAAGTATATGATATGGGACCCGTGAAAGGTGTAGGTGAAACAATTCCTGTTGTGGGTGTCCCTCACAAAGAATAACTATAAAAACAAACATCAACTAAGTAAAATATTTATGACCACTAGAAGACAATTCTTAAAAACGATGGGTGGAGTAACCCTGCTCACCATCGTTCCTCGTAACGTACTCGGGAAAGGAATGATCGCTCCCAGCGATGAACTGACCAAGGGAATTATCGGTGTGGGCGGAATGGGTCGCGGACACATTCCCTATGATAACACCCGGGTGGTGGCCATGTGCGATGTGGACAAAAAACATCTCGCTGAAGCAGCCGCAAGAGTCAAAGAGAAAATTGATCTTTACCACGATTTTCGTGATTTAATCCTGAACAAGAATGTGGATATCGTACACATAGCCACTCCGCCTCACTGGCACGGTATCATGTCGGTTGAAGCAGCGAAAGCTGGGAAAGATATCTTCTGCGAGAAGCCAATGACCCGCACCATCGGTGAAGGGAAAAGAGTTCGTGAGGCCATTGCACAGCATGGCAATATATTCCGGCTCAATACCTGGTTCCGCTTTAAAGACCCCTTCTATGGATTGGGTACGCCGGTGAAACCTCTGAAAAAACTAATCGACAGCGGCATGCTGGGATGGCCCCTGAAAGTAACCATCAGCAAGCATACCGGGTTCGACTGGAAATTTTACTGGGTAGGAAAAACGCATCTGGAACCACAACCCATTCCCGAAGAGCTGGATTACGACATGTGGTTGGGGCCTGCACCTTACAAACCGTACAACGCGCACCGTGTACACCAGACCTTCCGCGGATACTGGGATTACGATGGCGGGGGATTGGGTGATATGGGACAACACTATATCGATCCGGTACAATATATGCTGGGCAAAGATAACACCAGCCCGGTGAAGGTGGAAGTCGACGCTCCGCAACAACACCCCGATGCAGTGGGAACATGGCGTTCCATCACCTATACCTACGAAGATGGATGTCAGATTATTCTTTGGGGTGGCGACTATGGTGAACCCAACACGCCCTATATTGCGGGACCCAATGGAAATGTTTACCGTAATTTTGTTTGCGACATACCCGATTGGGAAAAGAAACTGGCCGATTTTCCCGAACCACAGGCACAAAACACCGACTTTATCGCATCGGTGCACAACAGACAGAAATTCGCTCTGAACGAGATAAACGGACACCGCTCGTGCACCATTGTCAATATGGGCGCTGTGGCACTCCAACTCAACAGAACCCTGGAATTCGATCCTGTAAAAGAAGTATTCCTCCACGACGAGGAAGCCAACCGCCTGTTGGATCAACCCATCCGTGCACCCTGGAGCATATAATGAATGTGACGGGAAATTAAATAATACACATTTTATTTTATACGCTAAAATGAAACATATACAACTTATAACCATCAGCCTTATCCTCCTACTTGCAGGCGGTGTGCAGGCACAAATGCCGGCAGGAAGAACCAAAGCCACCATTGTGGCCGATGCACTCGCACAATTGCCGGCCGATACGCAACAAAAATACAACCAAACCATCGCCGACCTGGTATCCACCGGTGAGGAGGGACTGCTCGAGCTAATCGGCAGGATGAATCCTCCGGGGAATAAAAGCAACGAAACCGTGGAATATGCCATAAGCGGATGGACCCACTTTGTGGCTAACGACGCTGTAAAACGCGAAGTGGCTGCGAATGCTTTCGGGAAAGCGTTGAACCAGAAGCTCGACAAAGAGGTGAAAGCGTTTGTGATCCGTCAGCTCAGAACCATCGGCACAGACAACAATGTGGATATTTTGTCCGGTTTACTTACCGATGAACAACTCTCCGCCCCTGCTTCACTGGCTTTGGTGAGTATCGGAACAGAAAAAGCAGACGCTGCCTTGTTGAAAGCCCTCAAAACAACCAATTCCGAGTCCATCCTGTTGAATCTGGCAAATGCCATTGGACAGACCAATTATGTTGCAGCCGAACCCGAATTATTAAATCTTCTCAACAAAAGCAACTCGGAGAAATTGCAAAAAGTACTCCTGCATGCACTGGCACAGATTGGCACGAAAGAATCGCTCAACGCATTACGGAACGAGGCGGTAGGGATAAATTACGCCTATAACAAAAACAACGCAACAGCATCTTATATCTCCTTGCTTACACGGCTGAATGCTACTGATGCAAAGATGGTACAAAAAGAGGCAAAAAAGTTATTGTCCATAGCGTCGAAGCAAGACAAACAGGACCTGAAGGTTGCAGCTACCCGTCTACTTCTGACACAGCCTGACACGAAGAAGGATGCTTTGTTAAAGGGTGCCCTGGCGGATGGAAATATTTCCTATCTTTCCGGTGTACTGAATGTCTATCCTTTTGAAAAAGACATAAAGTCGGTCTCCCTGATTCAAAAAACACTTTCCTCCACGAAACAACCACAGGTACAAACAGCACTCATCTATTGGCTGGCAAAACATCAGATAGAGGGTTCCGATCTGCTGATTACACGCCATATCAATGCTTCCGACAAGATGGTACAGAAGGCGGCTGCAGGAGCTCTGGCTACGATAGGTGGAGACAAATCGCTGATCGCACTGGCCGGTCTGTTGAAAAGTGACAACGAAGATGACATTAACCTGGCAAAAGAGGGACTATCTGCTTTCAAGGGAGATATATCCTCCACAATTGCCTCTGTTTTTAATGACTGCAGCGAAGCTGGGAAAAAGGCTATTCTGAATCTCATTTCCAAACGGAAAATGGGGAATCAGTATGATCTTGTCTACAAACAGATGTCAACCGACAATGCAGCTGTGAAATCGGTTGCTGCCGCTACATTGAAAGACATCGTGACAGACAGCAATCTGCCGGATCTGTTCACCCTGCTGGAGCAGTCCGACCTGGCTTATGTTCCGGCTATTCAAGAAGCTGTGAATGCCGCACTGAATTACCTTCCGGCAGAAGAACAACTCCGGCTGATCAGCGGGAAAATGAAGACCTCATCCCGTAAACACGTATACTACCCGGCACTGGCCAACAATGGTTCAAAGGAATCCATCGATCTCATCACCACCGCATACGTTTCTTCTACAGGGATCGAAAAAGAATCGGCTTTCAACGCACTCACCGCATGGAAATCATTTCACCTCATTTATCCTCTTCTCGATATTGCAAGACAGAGCAATAACATTCAGGAGCTGGAGAAAGTGACGGACGCATTAATTTCAACCATTAGAAAATCGGATGAAACCGGTGCAGTCAAATATATCTACCTGCGTGAAACGATGAAGTTTGCTCAAAACGACAAACAGAAGAACGAAATTCTGAAACTGTTGGGGAACACAGGTCAGTATCAGGCAATGCTTTTTGTGGCACCCTTCATGGAGGAGTCGTCATTAAAAGAAGCTGCTGCACAGGCAGCCATGACTATTGCCATCAACAATCCCGCCTTTTCAGGTGCGGGAACGACTGCCATCCTGAACAAGGCTAGTAAGACTCTCAGCAATCCCGACGCCGATTACCAGCGACAGTCCATCAACAAATATCTGACAGAAAATCAGGCAGAAGGCGGATTTGTTTCCCTTTTCAACGGCAAGAATCTGGATGGATGGAAAGGATTGGTGGAAAATCCTGTTAAAAGAGCAAAGATGAGCAAGAAAGAATTGGCTGCAGCACAGGAAAAGGCAAATATGGAAGCGAAGGAAAGCTGGATTGTGGATAACGGGGAGTTGCTGTTCACCGGAAAAGGAAATAACCTTTGCACCGATAAACAATATGGCGACTTCGAGATGTTGGTCGACTGGAAGCTCTATCCCGGTCCGGAGCCCGATGCGGGGATCTATCTCCGTGGAACACCGCAGGTACAGATATGGGATACGGCTCGAGTCAAAGTAGGAGCACAGGTAGGATCGGGAGGACTCTACAACAACCAGAAAAATCCGAGTAAACCATTGAAAGTGGCCGACCAGAAGGTGGGGGAATGGAACAGCTTCCGCATCGTGATGTTGGGCGAAAGAGTATCGGTGTGGCTGAATGGTGAGCTGGTCACCGACAATGTGATTCTGGAAAACTTTTGGGACAGGAGTCAATCCATCTTCCCGATGGAACAAATTGAACTGCAGGCACACGGCAGCAAAGTAGCCTACAGGGATATCTACATCCGGGAGATTCCGCGCCCCGAGCCATTTCAGCTGTCCGCAGAAGAAGAGAAAGAAGGCTTTCACATCCTGTTCGATGGCACCAACCTCGACCAATGGACTGGCAATAAAAAAGATTATGCCGTGGAAAGCGGTAAAATTGTGTTACACCCCAGTCAGGGCTCTGGCGGCAACCTCTATACCAAAGAGCAGTTCGATAACTTTGTATTCCGTTTCGAATTTATGCTCACACCGGGTGCTAACAACGGACTCGGCATCCGCACCCCCCTGGAGGGTGACGCTGCCTACCAGGGTATGGAGCTCCAGATACTGGATAATGATGCACCTGTGTATGAGAAATTACAAATTTACCAGTATCATGGATCGGTCTATGGTGTGATTCCTGCTAAAAGAGGATTTCTGAAGCCTGTGGGTGAATGGAACTACCAGGAAGTAGTAGCAGATGGTGACCATATAAAAGTAATTCTCAACGGAACGACCATCGTCGATGGAAACATCCGTGAGGCTTCAAAAAATGGCACCATTGATAAACGGGAACATCCCGGACTTCTCAACGAAACCGGGCACATTGGATTTCTCGGACATGGATCGAAGGTTATGTTCAAAAATATCCGAATCAAAAAGTTATAAGCAATAGGTTATAAAGCCTTCTTTCTCCAAAAAATAGGCTGTCTCAAAATTGTAGTGACCCCCAAAAGTTAAACAAAATACTTTTGGGGGTCTGTTCAATGAGACGGCCTTTTTTGCTACCTCGTTGCTACCTCGTTGCTACCTTGTTCGGTACTCCTCCCTGTTTCCCTTATATATTCCTTATATTTCGCTTATTTATC
>CAZRRC010000050.1:16964-18717 GCA_964602395.1 uncultured Proteiniphilum sp.
CCCATTACCCTTCTATTACCCTTCTATTACCCGTGCAAGAAGCTATTTCCTGAAACAAAAAAAGCAGTCTCAAAAATTGTTTTGAGACTGCCTCTTTTCTATATTTACTGCTGAAATCTGTTCTCAGGAATTACTTCTTTACAGTTGTTGTGGTTGGTGTGTAAATACCACATGTCAATGCATTCAAAAGACCATCAACAAATGAATGTTGTATGGTAACGGTATAATCTTTCGCACCACTAGCCATCTTCGTTGGGTCAGAGGTTTTAATTGGAGCCAAACCATAAATTAAATAATGGTTTTTCTCTTTCACTTCAATGCCTGTCTTAGCACCACCGCCTACAGAATACGTCATGGTGTAACAAGAAGTCATTAACAAAGAGATAACAATCACAAATGCAAAACTTAGTACAGTCTTTTTCATAAAAAATTGTTTTTTTATTTTTTTCCTACTCGTAAGGCTTTTCAGATACGCCCCGTTTTTTTTAGTGGTTACCGGCATCCACTTAATACTTAATTCCTCACGCAACGGACGGAAAATCCCATTTCCCTGTCAGTAGTTTCTATACGATGCAGCGCAGCATCATCGTCATTCAGGCTCCATGCTTCGTAATAACCAGAATTACTCCACCAGTAGCCTTTTTCAGTTAAATCATCGAAAACCGCATTGTAACCTTTGGGCGAATCTGATGCCGGTACAGCATTGAGCCTGCCTCCCAAAAGCGCAGTAAAGTCGCTGGTATTGGTTGCACCGGTATTGGTTTTATATATAATTGGCAATTTCAGTTTGCCGCCTGCCACCTCTTGGCCTCCAAGATATGTGGAAAGTTTGCTCCAATCAGTGTTATTTGGGAGTCTCCAGCCCGGAGGGCATACGTCTTGATCTTGAGACGCAAGCCAGTTATAGAGCACACCGTAATTTTTATAATTGTCAGAATTTTTTGCAATTGCCTTATCATCTGAATTATGATTATAAACATAATAAAATTTTGAAGACTCATTTACAATCCGACTTGGGTTATCTATTGAAATATCAAAGGGATAGTTAATTTTATCATTAGGCAGATATTTCAAATTCTCCTTCATCCAAAACTGATCGCCTATAAGCACGATTTTGTATACATTGTTGTCGCGGGTGTCAGTAAATGTGTTCTCATCAGGCGTCCCTGCTCTGTTGGTAAATTTCAAAAAAGTATCATCCGAAGTAGTCGTACTTAGACCTTCCGCCTTCATGTGAGTTGCATAGAAATGATACGCTTTTCCCGCTGCGAGGGGTGTCGTACGAGCTTCTTTGAAATTGCGCGTTGCCATCTCTTTTCCACCAGTTTCATAGGTTACGTTAAGACCCAGCCAAGGCCAATTTTTATTTTTTTCGGGAATAAACCAGCCCCAAAATTCAAAAGGTTTGGTTGGGGTGAGGGAGTTGTCGGGGATGACTAAGGGAGGAGTGTTATTATTGTTGAAAGCTATAGTTATTTTAGTAGTGGTACCCAAAATGGTATCGGTAAACGGATTATAAGTCGCTGAGCCTAAGTTTTGATGGACCGGTATGTATGATGTCGAGTTTAGTTCGGCTTTGGTTATGTTGGTTAAATCGAAACCATCAGATTTGAGTAAAATCCTGAAAAGAGAGCCTATGTGTGCAAAACTGACCGAAACACTTGGACTTGCTTTTGAAATACCGGTTTGCGCAAACTTGAGCATCACCGCATTGTTGTTACTTAGCTCGGCTAAACTCCTCCCGGTGGATTGT
>CAZRRC010000051.1:0-18567 GCA_964602395.1 uncultured Proteiniphilum sp.
GGCAATTTTTCTATAATCCATTTGTACTATATCAATTATTTCAGTTATTCAGGTCGTAGGCAGCAGCTCAATAATTTTCTGTGCCTCTTTGTAATACTTTTCGGCTTCGGCACGGTACTTACCCTCAGGGAAAGTGTTGGTGTAGTTGAAATATTCATCTACCACCATGCGATAGCGTTCTGGCTGTGTAAGCAATGTACTGCGTTGAGCATACTCATGCCTAGCTCTGAGAATGGTGATCTGATAATCTTCCAGATAGCGGGAATAGGGATAGCTTTTAATTGCCTCCCGGGCGGTAACTACAGCCGATTCGTAATTATTTCCCATGTAATTTCCCAGGTCGAGGTATAGTTGTGCCGCAAGCAGCTCTTTGTGGGCCAGCTTCTCCTGTAACTCGAACAGGTAATTCTTGGCTTGCTCGCCCCTTTCGGTTTGCGGGTAACGTTCCACATATTTTTGAAACTCGGCAATAGCCCGATAGGTCTTGCTTTGATCCAGTCGCGCATCGGGAGAGTCGAGGTACATACCGTATGCGGAGTAAAACAACGCCGATTCGGCATATTCACCTTTGGGATAGGTATTGTAATAGGTGGTGAATACCTCCGTGGCAGAGTAATAATCCTTTGAATTGTAATGGCTTTGCGCCAGTAAATACAACGATTCCTCTGCCTGCGCCGTTCCCTTCATGAAGGTCACCAGTTCTTCGAGGAGTGCGATAGACCGATTGTATTTCCCTTCTTCGAAGTATTTTTTTGCATAAGTGTACTTCAGATCCCTGTCGGTACTTTTCAATATTTTATTGTACTCGTTGCAGGAAACCAACACCACAGCAAGCAGCAAAAAACAGATAGTTTTTATTCTCATCTCGTTACAAGTCGGTTTAAGCGTGCAAATTTACTGAATCTTTCTCATTTTATGACCAACGATTCCCATTTTTATTCAATTTTAGGATTTCGAACCAATAAATTGCAGGATGCTATCCACAAATTTACGGTCGTTTGAGAGCTTGGGCACTTTGTGCTGGCCACCAGTTTTATCCCTGTATTTCATCCATTCATAAAACGTTCCCTTCTCCATCGTTCTGACCAGGGGCATTTCCAAAGAGAGATTGTAGGATCGTTTTGCTTCGTAGTCGGAGTTTAGTTTTTTGAGGCTTTCATCGAGCAGCTCGGTGAAGCGTTTCATATCTGCCGGGGGTGTTTCAAACTCAATCAGCCATTCGTGTGCTCCGTTATTGTTGTCGCCAAAATAAACAGGGGCCACAGTATATTCAGTGATTTTCGCTTGAGTATGCTGACACGCCTCGTTGATGGCCTTGTCGGCATTGTCCACGATCAACTCTTCCCCAAAGGCATTGATAAATTGCTTGGTGCGTCCAGTCACCTTAAAGAGGTATGGGTCAGTGCTGGTGAACTCAATGGTATCGCCAATTTTGTAGCGCCACAATCCGCCACTCGTGCTGATAACCACAGCGTACTGTTTTCCAGCTTCCACACCCTCCAGGGAAACAGTCTCCGGCTGTGCCTTGTCCCATTCACCGGCAGGAATAAATTCATAGAAGACCTCGTTATCGAGCAACAGGAGCATATCTTTTGACTCCGGAGCAAACTGTACACCAAAAAAACCTTCTGAGGCGTTGTAGGTCTCCCAGTAGCGCATTTTTTGGGAGGGGATTATTTTTTCAAACTGTGACTGAAAAGGAAGGAAGCTCACGCCGCCGTGAAAAAACACTTCCAACTGAGGCCAGATATCGGGGATCGATTTTCCGGTTTCTTCCACAATCTTCTTTAACAATATCAGCATCCAGGAGGGTACACCCACCATCGCACGAATATCGTTGCCTACGGCATACTCGGTCAGTTTCTGCAACTTTTCCTCCCAATCGGGGAGCAGTGCAATGCTTTCAGGAGTTCTTCTTCGCCGAGCTGGAGCCGGAAGATTCTTCATCAGGATGGCTGAAATATCACCGGTGTAAATGCCATTGCCAATCCGGTTTATCTGCTGGCTTCCGCCCATAACTAGTGTCTTTCCCAATATGAAAGCACTGTCGGGGTAATGGAGGGCATACATGCCCAGCATGTGATAACCGGCCCGGTAACTCCCATTGAAAAGCGACTCCCGGGTAACTGGTATATATTTGCTTTTATCTTCGGTGGTACCCGACGACATGGCAAACCATCTCACGGGAGTATCCCAAAGCACATTCATCTGTTTCTCTACGATGATTTTGTCGAGCCAGGGGCGCAAATCTTCGTAGGCAATCACAGGCACCAGCCTGCGAAAATCGGCTTCGTTCTGAATCTTTCTGAAGTGGTTTTGGATCCCGTATTGCGTTTTTTGTCCGTGTTCCAACAGGTAGTTCAACGTTTGTTGTTGTGTTCTGAGCGGATCTTTCACAAATTTTTCTACCGGTTTATAGTATGTCGTAAGTATACTACGGGCTATTTTTCGAATCATTCTCTAGGTATGAAAAGTATATCGCAAAGGTATGGAGGAGTTTCTGAAAAGAGAAAAAAAAAATCACAATTTTAGATAAAACCGCTTATCCTATGCGACTGATTTTACGCAACCGTTCCTCATCGATGATTTTTATTTTTCTGCCGTCAATGGTGATCACCCTTTCGTTCACAAAGTTGGAGAGAGTTCGGATGGCATTGGAGGTGGTCATATTAGAAAGGCTTGCCAGGTCCTCTCGTGCCAGGTAAATATTGATGGTTGCGCCATCTTCTTCCAGTCCGTAGCTTTCTTTTAGGAAGATCAGGGATTCGGCCAGCCTTCCTCGCACATGCTTCTGGGTGAGATTTACCACCCGCTGATCGGCAATACCCAGGTCTACCGACAGCATTTGTATAAAAAAAAGCGCTAGATCGCCATTGTTACGCAGAAATTGCTCAATCAGCTCCATGGGGATCATGCAAACAGTGCAAGACTCGAAAGCCGATGCCGCAGTTACGTAAGGCTCCCGCGCAAAATAAGCCCTGTATCCGAAGTATTGTATAGGACGGATAATCCGGATAATCTGACTTCTCCCTCCCACGCCACTTTTATAAATTTTTACCTTCCCTTTAAAAAGGCACATCAAGTCACGGGGTGTTTCATCCTCGAGATAAATCAGTTCATTTTTTTTGAAATGAACAATCCGCGCGTTGGTACGCAACAGATCACGCTCACCATCCGTCAGCATCCTCCAAATATCGGGTAAAGTAGAGGATAAATCAATGATATCTTTGGTCTTACCTGCCATAAGTGCTGTAGAACTATGTTCTATAGCACAAATATAATGTTTATTTTTTAATGGGTAGTAAAAAAGTAATTATAAAAAATATTGCTGCTTTAAAAAAAAATGTAAGTTTGTACGTCAGAATGAAAAAAAGAGTCGTCTCACATATCATCTTTCTCATTGTTGCCATCTTTTACAGTTTCCCCTTACGGGCTGCCCAGCCTGTGGACACGATTCTGCACAGGGCAATGAATGCTGCTGAAAAATACAACGACCTGGTAGAACATTTCACGGCCGAGGTCTACACGCGTACGTACATGGAGACAGTAAAAAAAAATTTCCTCTACAAATATACCCATCTTATTCCACGTTTCGCATTGCATGACCCTAAGAACGACGAGGCTTTAATAGAGACCATTGGCAAGCTCCGTTACGAGTATCCACACAGTTACGTGCAAGATATCCGCTATGTAGCTGGGACGCTCACCGGACGAAAGGATATTGAGATGATACCGTTTGAACTGCTGAACATTAACATATACGGAGAAACCACCAACGACGAGAGTTTTTTTATGCCGGTGCGCTTCAGTACGGCGAAATATTACCGCTACACGCTCTACGAAACCTTTGCAGATAACAACAAAACCTATTACAACATCCACTACACGCCGATCTACGAAAATACCAAACTGCTGAAAGGTTCGTTTATCATCGAGCATGGTACCTGGCGGATCATTTTCTTTCGGGGTGAAGGGCTGGACATCTTCTCAGACTTTTCTTTTGAAATGACCATGGGTGAAGAATGGATCACCAACTACCTACCTGTGCAATTCACGATTTACCAGACCACATCCTATCTTGGTAACGTATTGGCCGAGAGGCATCTTGCCGACATCAAATACACCGACATACAGCTTCGACAAATCAAGGAAGCACCCCGTTCTCTCAATATCAGTGATACTTACAAAGTGCGGCTCGATTCAGTACCTGTGCGCAGCGACTCTCTTTTTTGGGAAGAGATGAGACCCATTCCGTTACAGGCAAGAGAACGGGAGGTTATGAACCGATACCTGACAGCACAAAAGGAGCAGGCAGAGCGCGCCGCGAACGACACCCTCTCCGGGGTGCAGCGAGCCCAACAAGTAGCCCAGCGAATGGTGATGAACTCCAGTTACAAGTATCGTTCTTCCCGCATCGGATATTCCGGGCTGCTGAACCCATTCATGTTGGGGTATAGTTCCCGCGACGGGCTTAGTTACCGCCAGAAGCTATCGTGCAACATCGACTTAAAACGCAATCGCACGTTGGGTATCAACACCTTTGCAGGGTATTTATTTCACCGCAGGGAGTTCTTCGCTGACCTCACCACCGCCTGGAACTACGAACCTTACCGCCTGGGGAGTGCTACTTTCTCAGCTGGAATCGGTAATCCCACCTACAGCTCCTTATTTGTAGATCAAATACAAGACAGTCTCAAAAACAGGGGACTCACTTTCGAAGATATCTCACTGACCTACTACAAAGATTTCTATTTCAAAGTATACAACACTTTTGAAGCGGCAAACGGCCTGCTATTGCAGACAGGAATAGACTACCACATCAGGAAAAGCAAGAACAACACATTGAAGCTACGGTCGCTCTCCGACGACAGCGAGCCCATTGCCGATCTGTTTGGCACAAAAAGATCTTTCGCCCCCTTCGTGCGCATCAGCTGGACACCCAGGCAGTATTACCGCTATGAGGGGCGGCAGAAGATCTATGAACGTTCCGATTTCCCGACCATCAAGCTGGAACTGTCCCGTAGTTTTCTCGATGTCCTGGGAAGCACTTCTGAGTATAACCGCGTTGAGTTCGACATCAGCCAGCATATTCCTTTCGGACTGCGACATTCCCTTCAGTACCATGTGGGTGCCGGCAGCTTCATCAATCAGAAAACCGAATACTTTGCCGACTTTGTCTATTTTTCCAAAAACAACTTCCCGGAGAACTGGGACGATGGCCTTGGGGGAAACTTTAACCTGTTGAGCCGGA
Organism: uncultured Proteiniphilum sp.; assembly: GCA_964602395.1. Taxonomy (GTDB): domain Bacteria; phylum Bacteroidota; class Bacteroidia; order Bacteroidales; family Dysgonomonadaceae; genus Proteiniphilum. The sequence goes on from CAZRRC010000051.1 coordinate 5,252, forward strand.
ATCTTTACAATGCCTCCGACTCCTATATACAGGGGCACTTGATGTTTGAGACTCCTTTTCTACTGTTGAAAAATATTGATTTTCTCTCTGACTTTGCCAACAAGGAACGCATCTACCTCAGCCAGTTATACACCCCTCAGATCATCTCATACACCGAATTGGGTTACGGTATAGGTAATCGTTTTTTTAACGCAGGCTTCTTCTTCGCTTTTCACAAGGAAAAAATCAAACAAGCGGGTGTAAGAGCTGCATTTGAGTTGTAACATTTTTTTCTTTATATTTGCAAAAAACATACACACCCGATGATCTGTTTTCCCACTGCAAAAATAAACTTAGGCCTACACGTTATTTCCCGCCGACCGGATGGATACCATAATCTGGAGACTGTTTTTTACCCCCTTGCTCTACGAGATGCGCTAGAGATCATCCCCAGGTCCTCTTCAGGTTCGCAAGAACATCGTTTTTTTCAAACAGGAAACGCCATTGAGGGAACGCCCGATGAGAACCTGGTAATGAAAGCACTCCGTTTGATTTCGGCAAAGAAAAAGATTCCACCCATCGACATCCATCTGCTTAAAAAGATTCCTACTGGTGCAGGGCTCGGTGGCGGGTCGTCCGATGCAGCTTTCATGTTGCGGCTGCTGAACGATACTTTCTCATTGGGTTACACCCACAAGCAGTTGCGCCATCTGGCAGCACAGCTGGGTGCCGATTGTCCTTTTTTCATCGACAACACCCCTTCCTATGCTACCGGCATCGGCGACAAGCTGAAGCCGGTGGAGATAAACCTCGACCCTTACTTTCTGCTGCTGGTGAAACCCGATATCGCGGTGTCCACAAAAGAAGCTTACGGAATGATCACACCCCGGAAGCCGGAATTATCGCTCAAGAAAATCATAAAAATGCCAGTCACCGATTGGAGGGGTTGGATGATAAATGATTTAGAAATTCCAATTTTCAGAAAATATCCCGAAATTTGGCTCATCAAAGAGCAGATGGTTCATCTGGGTGCAATCTACGCATCAATGAGCGGTTCAGGGTCGGCTGTTTTTGGTATTTTTGAGCAGGAGCCTACCTGGCAGACTCTTTTCAGCCAGCATTTCGTCTGGGCGAGCAGTGGCAAACAAGCAGGCAGCAAATAAAAATAACAACACACACGATCAAGTGATAGAAAGAATGAAAATAAGAAAACAATACTTCGGGTATCTTCTGGCGGGACTTTTTGGGGTACTCACGCTTCACGCAGCAGAGCCCGTAGCGCCGCAAAAAATCTACCTTTTCGGTCCGGTTCCTGTTCAGAAACCGGTCCTGCTCGACAGCGTGAACCTGAACAATAGTTCCTATTCCGACGAGATGCTGCTCTCTTCCCCACTCTCCTTTCCCAATCAGGAACGGTTCACAAAGGAAATCACCCCCGATACGGCCGGTTTCTTCTTCCTGGAGAAACCCACAACGGGCAAAGCATTCCAACTCCTGTCGTTTTACGTTGCGGGCGACCGTTACGGAAAGGGAAAGATTACCGTCACCTCACCCAATCCACTCGAGCTCTGGATCAATGGCGTGAAACGGGCCACCAAGAACCAGGTCAACGACAGCCTGCACCAGTCGGGGCAGGTAGACACCAACCTGAACGGTTTTACCAACAATGTCCGTGTGGTGATCAAGCTGCTTACCGATGCGGAAAATAAAACAGAACCCGCGGTGAAAGTTACACTGAAGCCAGATGATGCCGACTCCCTGTTGGCTTACACGTTTGGAAACAGTCCCCAGCGTCGGACAGAGATCAAAGATATTCTGGAGGGTAAACGGGTGAACAACGCTGTGATCTCTCCCGCTGGCCGCTTTGTACTGCTGTCGCTCCGTGAGACCCTTCCCGGGGGAGAAAACCGCAGCTACACAGAAGTGTACGATGTGAAGCAAAAACGCACCATCCTTTCCGAACCGGCCGGCAGATCGCAGTTAAACTGGATGCCCAAACAGGAGCTGCTCTATTATGTGACCGACAGCGAGGAGGGACGATCGATTGTGACACTCGATCCGCTGACCACCGCAAGCAAGGTCATCGCCAAAGGTCTTCCGAAAGAGAACTTCCACATTGCGCCCGACGAAAAATCGCTCTTCTTCTCTGCCAAGGAGACCCTCACCATCAGCAATCCGGGTGGACTGAAGCGGCTGATCGGCATCGACGACCGACAGTCGAATTATCGCGACCGCTACTTCCTCTATCGTTATTTCTTTGACACCGGGCTTACCCAGCAGCTCACCTTCGGCAGGCAGACTGCCTCGCTCAACGATGTGACCGACGACCTGCGGTATCTCCTCTTTTCTACCTCCGAAGAGGATCTGGCAGAGCGCCCCTTCAGGAGAAGCTCGCTCTACAGGCTTAACTTGGAGACGATGGCAGTGGATACCCTCTGGAAAGACCAGACCTACACCTACTCGGCACAATTTTCTCCCGATGGCAGACAACTGCTTATTCACGGTGCTCCCGAAGCATTCAACGGCATCGGCATGAATATCAACGAGGGACAAATAGCCAACAGCTACGACACGCAATCTTTCCTGATGGATATCGATACAAAAAAGGTGGAACCGCTCACCAAATTTTTTGACCCCACCATCAGCGCCCAGGAGTGGAACCGGCTCGACAACACCATCTACTACCGTGTGGAAGAGGGTGATTGTGCCAATGTGTACCGCTACAGCTCCCGTACAAAGAAGTTCGAAAAGCTGCCCCTCCTGGAGGAGGTGATCCGCTCATTCAATATCGCCGAGGATGCCCTATGGGCTACCTACACCGGCGTCAGCGCTTCCAACTCAAACAGAAGCTATCTGCTGAATCTGAAAACATTGGAATCGATTCTCATTTCCGATCCTTACGCTGAGAAACTGAACGAACTTACCCTTGGTGAGGTGAAAGAGTGGCACTTCACCAGTTCCTTTGGTGACACCATTGAAGGGCGTTATTACTTACCACCTCACTTCAACCCAGAGAAAAAATATCCGCTTATCGTCTATTACTACGGCGGCACCAGTCCCACTTCCCGTACTTTTGAAAGCACCTACCCGCTGCATGTCTATGCAGCCCAGGACTACGTGGTATATACCCTTCAGCCAAGTGGTACCACCGGTTATGGGCAGGAGTTTTCGGCACGGCACGTGAACGCCTGGGGCGAGCAAACCGCCGATGAGATCATTGAAGGTGTCCGTGCTTTTGTTGCCGCCCATCCTTTTGTGGACGGCACAAAAATAGGCAATATCGGCGCTTCCTACGGGGGCTTCATGACCCAGTATCTCATCACGCAGACCGACCTATTTGCAGCTTCTGTGTCGCATGCCGGCATCAGTAACATCACCAGCTACTGGGGCGAAGGTTACTGGGGCTATTCTTACAGTGCAGGCGCCAGTGCAGGCAGCTATCCCTGGAACAACCCGGAGCTCTATGTGAAACAAAGTCCGCTTTTTCACGCCGACAAGATCACAACTCCTCTTCTGCTGCTGCATGGAACAGCCGATACCAACGTACCCATCGGAGAGAGCATCCAGATGTACACCGCCTTAAAGCTGCTGAATAAGCCGGTCGAGTTTATCCAGGTGGAGGGAGAGAACCATGCCATTTACGATTACGATAAGCGTATTGCCTGGAACAATGCCATCTACGCCTGGTTTGCCAAATGGCTGAAGAATGACTCCCGCTGGTGGGATTCGATGTATCCGGAGAAATAATCTCTACAAAATGTAATGTTCGAAAAAACTCAAATATGAATCTGGAAATACTGTGCAGTGAGGTAAAACAAATCGCCCGAACCACCGGTGCGTATCTGAAAAATGAGCAGGCTCTGCTCAGGCGAAACGACATTGAACTCAAAGGTACACGCAATTATGTCACCTATATCGATAAGGAAGCCGAGCAGATGCTGGTAGCAGCGCTGCAGCAATTGCTTCCGGAAGCAGGGTTTCTCACCGAGGAAGATACAGTCGCGTTTGAGCAGCGCTCCTTTACCTGGGTCATAGATCCACTGGATGGTACCACCAACTACGTGCACGGCGACACACCTTACTCGGTGAGTATCGCACTGATGCACAACGGGGAGGTGATCATGGGCGTAGTATTTGATCCTGTAGCCAATCAGATGTTCACTGCCACAGAAAAAGGAAAAGCCTTCCTAAACGATCTTCCACTGCAGGTGAGTAAGCAAGCAACGCTGGAAAATGGCTACATCGGATTCGGCATTCCCTACAGTCTCGATGAAAGGGGAGAACAGATCCTGCAGCACGCGATGAAGCAGTTCCGGAAGAGCAGCTTCCGCATCAAAGGGTCGGCAGCGCTGGAGATTTGCTACGTGGCGGCCGGCATCAGCGACGCCTACTTCCACTCGGGTCTGTCGCCCTGGGATGTGGCGGCCGGGGCATTCATCCTGCAGTGCGCAGGAGGTAAGTGCAGCGACTTCAGCGGTGGCGACAATTATATTTTCGGCAAAGAAATGGTGGCCTCCAACGGGGCCATTCATCAAGAAATCATGGATCAGATCATTCAGGGCAGCTAATGGACAATCAAACCATCCTTATTGCTTTTCTGTTGACGCTGTTTGCCGGTTTGTCCACCGGCATCGGCAGCCTTATTGCCTTCGTAGCCAAACGTACGAACACCAACTTCCTGAGTCTGGCACTGGGTCTCTCAGCAGGTGTGATGATCTATGTCTCTTTCATGGAGATGTTGCCGAAATCATTGACGTCGCTCTCAGACATCTTTGGTGATAAGTTGGGGACCCTCTACATGATCCTGGGACTTTTTAGCGGCATCGCAATGATCGCGCTGATCGACTTCCTTATTCCCGAGTCCCGCAATCCGCATGAGATGCACGGTGTGGAAGAGATGAAGTCGAACTACCGGTTGAAGCAGACCGGTATCATCACGGCGGTGACCATCGCCATTCACAACTTTCCCGAAGGCATCGCCACCTTCATGTCGGCACTGAATTCAATGGAAGTAGCCATCCCCATTACGGCAGCCATAGCCATCCACAACATACCAGAGGGTATAGCAGTGGCAGTTCCCATCTATCACTCTACGGGGAGCAAAAAGAAAGCTTTCTGGCTCTCTTTTTCGTCGGGGCTGGCAGAGCCATTGGGCGCCTTGATTGCATTTTTCTTCTTGCTGCCCTTCTGGAATCCGGTACTCGACGCATTGATTCTCTCCGCAGTAGCAGGGATCATGATCTTTATCTCGTTGGATGAGTTGCTACCCAGCGCCGAGAAATATGGCAAGCACCATCTCTCTATCATCGGACTGGTTGCCGGCATGGCTGTAATGGCAATCAGCCTTTTTCTATTTATTTAAATAGAAAAAAAGGTATCTTTGCAATTGTTTTTGTCAAGATAGAGGGTATATACCCGTGAATATTAATCAACACATACAGGATAATGGGAACAGATTTAAAACAAATAGGCGAACGCATACAGGGGTTACGCGACGCACTCGATTTAACGACCGCTGAGATGGCCCACAGGCTTGAAGTGGATGAGGCGGTTTATCTGCAGTATGAAACAGGTGAAAAAGATATCTCTGTCTCGTTCCTGCAACGCATTGAACGGGAGTTTAACGTGGACCTCGCCACCCTGATGTTCGGGACCGAACCCAAAATGAATGCCTACTTCATTACCCGCAAAGACAAGGGGGTGAGCGTAGAGCGAGTGTCGGCCTACAAATACCAGTCTCTCACTTCTGGCTTCACCAACAACGTAGCCGAAGTGTTCGTGGTGACGGTGGAACCCAAATCAGAGGAGGAAGATTTCTATCAGAATATTCACGCCGGACAGGAGTTCAATATGATCCTCGAAGGGAGCATGATGTTGAAGATAAACGAAAAGGATTTGATCCTCAACGAGGGCGACAGCATTTACTTCGACTCCTCCCTTCCGCACGGTATGAAGGCGCTCAACGACAAGCCGGTGAAATTTCTCGCCGTAGTTTTATATCCCTAATCCACGCAATCTATCACTCATCAAGGTTATCATGTTAGAAAAATTTGTAAAGAAAATCTCGTTCAGTTCACATCAGGATTTCATTGAGAATTATGAAATTCAGGTACCCGAAAACTTCAACTTTGCTTACGATGTGGTGGATGAATGGGCCCGGACGCACCCCGAAAAGAGGCCGCTTTGTTGGACGAACGACAAGGGAGCTCACCGTGACCTTACCTTCGGGGAGTTGAAAGCGCTCTCCGACAAAACCGCTTCGTTCCTGCAGTCGCTGGGTATCGGAAAAGGAGATATGGTCATGCTCATCCTCAAGCGAAGCATCGAGTTCTGGCAGACTATCCTCGCATTGCATAAAATAGGTGCTGTGGCCATCCCCGCCACCCATCTACTAACCGACAAAGATATCATTTACCGCAGCAATGCGGCAGATGTCAAAGCAATTGTAGCTGCGGAAGACAACAACCTCATTACCCATGTGGACCTTGCCATGGCCCAATCGCCCTCAGTGAAGCACCGCATTCTTGTCGGCGATACACTGCCGGAGGGATGGATCGGGTTCCACCAGGGAGTAGAAAATGCAGCCCCATTCGTAAAGCCGGAAAAGGTGAATACCAACGAAGATATCATGATTCTCTATTTCACCTCGGGCACCACGGGACAGCCCAAGATGGTGATCCATGACTTCACCTACCCGCTCGGACACATCACCACCGCCAAATACTGGCACAACCTGCATGAAAACAGTGTGCACCTCACCGTGGCCGACACCGGGTGGGCAAAAGCCGTGTGGGGCAAACTCTACGGACAGTGGATTGTGGGAGCCTGCGTATTTGTATATGACTTTGAGGGACGCTTTGTTCCCGACGACATGCTGCGCATGATCTCCACCTACAAGGTAACTTCCTTCTGTGCTCCTCCCACCATCTTCCGTTTTCTCATCCGCGAAGATCTGAGCAAGTATGATCTCTCGTCGCTCGAGTACTGCACCACAGCCGGGGAGGCGCTCAACCCGTCGGTGTTTGAAGCATTTTACCAGCAGACTGGTATTAAGATGATGGAAGCATTCGGACAGACCGAGACAGCGCCTACCATCATCACCTTCCCCTGGATTGAACCCAAGCCGGGCTCCATGGGGGTTCCCAACCCGCTCTACAAGATGGATCTGCTCACATACGACGGCCGCTCGGCAGAAGATGGCGAGCAGGGAGAAATCGTCTTCTACACCGATGAGAAACGTCCCCTGGCGCTATTCATGGGATATTACCGCGATCAGGAGCTTACCGCTCAGGTCTATGCCGACAACGTATATCACACAGGCGACATGGCCTGGCGTGACGAAGATGGCTACTACTGGTTCGTGGGCCGCACCGACGATGTAATCAAGAGCTCCGGCTACCGCATCGGGCCTTTCGAGGTGGAGAGCGCCGTGATGACGCATCCCGCCGTGGTAGAGTGTGCCATCACCGGGGTACCCGACGAAATTCGCGGTCAGGTGATCAAAGCCACTATCGTGCTGGCAGAAGAATATAAAACACAGGCAGGCGATGTGCTGGCCGCAGAAATTCAGGAACATGTAAAAAATGTGACAGCTCCCTATAAATACCCGCGTGTGATTGAATTTGTGCATGAATTGCCGAAAACCATCAGTGGAAAAATCCGACGCGTAGCGATACGTGAGAAGAATTGAACAGAACGTCGTTTTGTGTGTTTATTCGTTTGTATCCATAATTAGTAACAAAAGATTTTTTTAATATGAAGAAAGCGTACGTATTCCCAGGACAGGGAGCCCAATTTACAGGAATGGGAAAAGAGTTGTATGAAACCCTGCCTTTGGCGAAGGAGCTTTTTGAGAAGGCAAACGAGATACTGGGTTTCCGGATCACAGATATGATGTTCGAAGGAAGCGATGAGGAGCTCAAGCAGACCAAAGTCACGCAGCCAGCCATCTTCCTCCACTCTGTGATTCTTTCCAGGAGCCTCGGAGAGGCTTTTCAGCCCGACATGACGGCCGGTCACTCGCTGGGTGAGTTCTCCGCCCTGGTCGCTGCCGGTGCTTTGTCGTTTGAAGACGGTTTGAAGCTGGTCTATGCACGTGCATTGGCCATGCAGAAGGCCTGTGAGGCCAGCCCCTCTACCATGGCTGCTATCCTGGGACTGCCCGATGAGAAAGTAGAAGAAGTCTGCGCCTCGGTAGATGACGTGGTCGTTCCAGCCAACTATAACTGTCCTGGTCAGATTGTGATCTCCGGGTCAAACAGTGGAATAGAAAAAGCGTGTGAACTGATGAAAGAAGCCGGTGCTAAGCGTGCCCTGCCCCTGAAGGTAGGTGGAGCTTTTCACTCTCCGCTGATGGAGCCGGCTAGGCTTGAACTGATGGCGGCCATCGAAGCCACGCCGTTCGCGGTGCCGATTTGTCCTGTGTATCAGAATGTCTCCACCGTAGGAGAAACCGACCCTGCGGTCATCAAGAAAAATCTCATCGCACAGCTTACCTCTCCGGTGAAATGGACCCAGTCGGTACAACAGATGATTGCCGATGGTGCCGTTGAATTTGTGGAGTTGGGTCCGGGTAGTGTGCTGCAGGGGTTGATAGCCAAAATAGACAAGGATGTGACGGTTTCCGGGAAACAATAACTCGTTTGCGGGTATTCACACAATATGACACCCGGCAACATACATACCTAATTTAAGTTTCGCATGGTATGCATACAGCTAAATTCTCGACTGACAATGTTTTGTGACCCACAAAACATTGATAGGTCTCATCTTTAGCTGTATCTACCTAATTTTATGAACATGCGAAACTTGAGTACCTAATAAGTAAAGACTATGCAAAAATTACTGTTCATACTGGCCCTTTCTGCCACTGTGATCTTTCAGTCACAATCGCAGGACTTTTTCAAAGCCCCCGATTTTTCTCAGATTGAGCAAAATGTGAAGGAACAGGCCTCTTCTTATTATTACCCGAGTCTGATGAACAAATACCAGTCGGGTACAACGCAGATGACCCCAGAGGAAGGGAGACACCTCTATTTTGGATATGTCTATCAACCTGGATATGTTCCCGCCGAGACCTCTGAATACAACAGCAAGCTGGCTTCCATCTTATCGAAGCAGTCATTTGTTCCGGAAGATTACAAAAACATTCTGCAGTACGCCGATGCATTGTTGCTGGAAGATCCTTTCAACCTGCGGGCATTGAATGCAAAGCTGCTGGTATATGCGCAGGATAACAATGCGGAAGAATACAAGAAAGTTGCTCTCAAGCGGCGTATCGTGCAGGATGCCATTGTCGGCACGGGCGATGGAATGTCGGAGAAGACTCCTTTTTACGTGATTAGAGTGGCCCATGAATATGACATACTACCTTTCCTGGGATTCAACTACGGCGGGGAAGACAAAATTCTGAAAGGAAATAAGATCAATTATCTATCGCTAGGTGAAAACCGTTTCGGCGTAGAAAGGGTTTACTTCAACATCAGTCCCATCGTGGATCACCTCAGTGTGCATGGAGGCGGAAAGATGTAAAGTATTTCAAAACCATTTTTTTCTTTTAAAATACCAGAGCATGCCAGCTACAATCAGCAGCATTACTCCCCAAATGATAAAATAGCCATAGGGCAGACGGAGTTCCGGCATGTTGTCGAAATTCATCCCGTAAACACCCACGATAAATGTGAGCGGGATGAATATCACCGAAAAGACCGTCAGCAGTGCCATGATATCATTCAGCCTGGTACTCATCGAAGAGTGATACACATTCAATTCATCGTACAAGATCTCACGATAATAATCCAGTAATTCCACTGCCTGGTTTATGTTATCCTGCAGCTCTTTATAATGTTTGTAGTTTTTCTGTGCAACAAAATCGCTATCTTGCTTCACGAGGCTCGTGATCATCTCCCTGGCAGGTTTTATGTAACGCCCCAGATCACTAAGCTCCCGCTTGAAGAGGTTGATTATTTTTAGTGTCCCCCTGTCGGGGTTGATTACCATTTTGTTCTCCAGAGCCTCTATTTTTTCACCCATCGCACTCAAAATAAAAATGTAATTATCAATCACCACATCAAGGAGGGCAAAGGCAAGGTAATCGACTCCCTGGGACCTGAATCTCTTATTATGCTTTTTCAGTCGCTCTTTCACAGGATTAAACAGGCTGCTGTATTCTTCCTGGAAAGTTATCAGCATATTGTTCATCACCACGATACTCAGATTATCGATGGATACCTGATACAACGCTTCATCGAACTGCATCATTTTGATGGACAGGAAAAGGCCATTGTCGAACTCTTCAGTCTGTGGTCGTGTACCCGGCTCCATCACATCCGACAAAATCTCTGCCGGAATGAGCAAGCTATCCGCCAGCTCTCCCATCAGTGCCTCATTGTGCAGACCGTCGATATTCAGCCAGATGAGTTTGTCTTTATATGATTGAAGTTCTTCTACCGAGCGAATGGTTGTTTCCTGTACATCATTAGTACCGATATCAAACACTGTCATTTTTACCTCCTGGGAACGATGTCGTCCACGAAATTTCAGTTCATACGGCGACAGTCCGATGTCTTCTTGTCGTTTTAAAGGGGCTTGGTGCATAAGTAGAAAATATAAAGATAATCAGACTGCAAGGTACAATTTTTTTTGTAATCAATGCCACGCAATTTTACTGGCATACTATTTGTAGAATCCTCCCGTAATTCAAATGATATAAACAGAAAAAACATGGATTTTTTACATATTGCACAGAGCAGATACACCACAAAAAAATATGATCCGAACAAGAAAGTTGACAATGAGACAATAGAGAATCTGAAAGAAATTATCAGATTGAGTCCATCCTCTATCAACAGCCAACCATGGAAGTTTACTTTTGTTTCTGATGAAAAGGTAAAAAGCGAGCTGGCTGAGTTTTCTTACAACAACAAGCAGAAGGTGTTGGATGCAAGCCATGTGGTGGTGTTCGGTGTAATTAAGAATGCGGAAACTTTTGAAAATGAAAAGCTTACCCTATTGCCCGAAGTTGTAACATCCTATTATAATCGTGTGTTAAAGTCCAAAGGCGATGAGCAGGTGATGACCTGGTTAACTTCTCAGGTTTATCTCTCATTGGGATTCTTCCTAAGCGCCACCGCAAGCTTAGGGATTGACTCCACTCCCATGGAAGGTATTCAGACAGAAGCATATGACCGTGTATTACAGAATGACGACTATAAAACGTTGTTTGCCGTTGCAATTGGTTATCGCGACAAAGAGGACACCAATCAGCCTGTCCATACTCCCAAGTTCAGACTGGAGAAAGATCAGATTATAAGATCCATATAAGGTGTCATTTTTCTTTTTTGTCAGCCACCTGGCTGCATAGAATTATGCAATTTCTTTTTCCTATTTAAGTAGATTGATTTGTTTTTGATTAACTTCGTTTTTCGATTCAATCACTTGCTCTCACTTCTGCTCTCACTACGGTCGTAAAAAGCAGAAGTCGTGCCGAAAGGACAGTAAAAGGGGGAAATGTACAATGAAATCAAATACGCATGACATGGATAGGAAAAGGTTCTTACAGAAAGCTTGTTTGGCTGGCGCTTGTTTCTGTGGCTTCGGCAATGTTTCCGTTCTTGCCGGCAATGAGTCGGGTGCACCACAGGATAACCAAAAAAAATTGTATGAGGATTGGTTATCGAAACTCCTCTCAAACTTAAACCAGAATCTGGATGAAGAACATCTAAGAGAAATCATCAAGAAATCATCCGTTGTGCATTACAACAACATGAACATGGATGCCATGTTGAGTAATTTTCACGGAGATCTGGATAAATTCATTCGCTACATCGAAGGTGCCTGGGGGTGGGAAATCCACTACGATGAATCTGCAAAAGTGTTGTTGGTGGATGAAAACAAAGATTATTGTGTGTGTCCGATATTGGCACATAAGAAAGATGTAGATACCTCTGCCATCTGTTATTGTTCCGAAGGTTTTGCGGAGAAAATGTTTTCAGTAGTCACAGGCCTTCCAGTGAAAGCACGGGTAGTATCTTCGGTCAGAAAAGGAGACAAAAGCTGCAAGTATCGCATAGAAATACCCTGACTATCCTTCCACAAATCGCGTTATAAAACATAATAAAATAAAAAAAAATGGATTTTTCAGATGTTACAAATGGAATTCTAAGGTACGTGGATACTTGGGAGCAAAAATTAATTGATTTACCTGTTGATACAATTACAAACAAAAGGAATAAGCAAAACAGAACGATAAAACAGATTCTAGGTCACCTCATTGATTCTGCTGCAAATAATCATCAACGCATGATTCGATTACAGTACAATGACAAACTTGATTTTCCCGATTATCAACAGGATAATGACTTGTGGATTGCCTTACAAGATTATCAAAATGCTGATTGGAATACCACGATACAGCTGTGGAAGTATTATAATTTGCACATGATTCAGGTGATAAAATCGGTAAACCAAACTAAACTTGAAAACAAATGGCAAAATTTTGAGGGTAATACAGTAACTCTTCGCCAAATGATCGAAGGATACCTGGGACATATTGACTTACATTTTAACGAGATTCAAGAATTGATCGACAAATAGAACGCAACCAGGAATTGCCATCTAAACATGAAAACAACCGTTGAACAAGTCCGGCTAACGCTCAAAGAGAGCATCGAAGAGAAGACACGTGCTTCATCCAGCCGTTACTTCAAAGAAAATGAAGCACCCAAAGTGTATGGCGTGCGAACGGCCGAAGTGATCAGAATCGGCAAATATGGTTTGCAGCAGATAAAAAATCTACCGAAACAGCAGATATTCGAACTGTGCGAAGAACTCTGGAGCACAGGTTACCTTGAAGAAGCCGCTATTGCATGCATCTGGGCAGAATCTTTGCACAAACAATATGAACCTGCCGACTTTCAGGTCTTCGAGCACTGGGTGCACAACTACGTGACCAACTGGGCCGCTTGTGATACCCTGTGCAACCATACGATAGGGACATTTATCATGATGTACCCCGATTATATCGAGGAACTGAAAAAATGGGCAACCTCCGCAAACCTCTGGGTGAAACGTGCATCTTCCGTCACGTTGATTATTCCCGCCCGTAAGGGATTATTTCTGGACGATATTTTTCAAATTGCCCTCATCCTGCTGCACGACGACAACGATCTGGTGCAGAAAGGCTACGGTTGGATGTTGAAAGCAGCAAGCGAAGCCCATCAAAAAGAGGTGTTCGATTTCGTAGTGAAGCAGAAGGCTACCATGCCACGCACGGCGCTGCGATATGCCATTGAAAAAATGCCTGCCGATATGAGAGCCGAGGCAATGAGGAAAGATAT
>CAZRRC010000052.1:0-18258 GCA_964602395.1 uncultured Proteiniphilum sp.
CTGGAGCAGAAACGACGAATCCGTGGTCCGTGATTCTATCCGGAGCATCGATGCCTACTTTGTTCAGGCAACTGCATCGGTCATGCATCCCGATGAGGAAGGTTTTATCCGGCGTTGGACGCTGCTTGAACCCATAGAAGTGGCTGTACGCAGCAACACCGTTTTCACAGACAGTTACCTCAGAAATGCGTTTGATACCCTCTATTTTCAGAATCAGTTCACACTCCTTCCCGGACACGGGGATAAAGTGAAGGTTGGAGAAAAGGAACTTACCTGGCATTCCCTGGACAGCAAAAACTTCAATGTAAAGTTATTCCGGTTCGCCTACGGATTGCATAAGCCCGTTTACGGTGTATTGTTCTGGGCAGTGACCATCGTTGATGTCCCGGAAGAAATGCACGATGTCAGGATGTCGGTGGGATCGAACTCAGCCTCCATGTGGTGGTTAAACGGCGAAGAGGCTTTGTTGCTTTCAGGAGACCGGCGCATGGTGATGGACGATGGGGTATCCCGTCGCCTGACACTCAAAAAGGGAAGAAACATCATTAGAGGAGCCGTGATCAACGGACCGGGCATGAGTGATTTCTGTCTTCGTTTCATCGATAAGCAAGGTAAACCGGTCAAAAACATCCAAATCAGGACATTGTAACACAATCTATTAATTGGCAAAACAGATGAACCTTCAATACAAATTACAAGCTTCCATAGCGATACTATTATTATGCTTTGCCGCTACTGCATCGGCCCAGGTTGGTAAACCATTTATCCATGACCCCTCCACCATCATGGAGTGTGAGGGAAAGTATTACACTTTCGGAACAGGGGGTGGAGGTTTGATATCGGAAGATGGCTGGACGTGGCACGGTGGAGCCGAAAGACCCGGAGGAGGAGCTGCACCCGACGCCATCAAGATAGGTGACCGCTACCTTGTTGTCTACGGTGCCACAGGAGGTGGTCTGGGCGGTGGCCACAACGGCAAAATACTGACCATGTGGAATAAGACGCTCGACCCGGCATCACCCGATTTTAAATTCTCCGAACCGATACTTGTTGCACAATCCGACGGCGTGGAAGACAACGATGCCATTGACCCAGGTTTACTCCTTGATCCGAATGATGGACGCCTGTGGTGTTCTTACGGCACCTATTTCGGATTTATCAGGTTGATTGAACTTGATCCCCTCACTGGGAAACGGGTAGAAGGGAATGTGGCGATCGACATTGCGATCGACTGCGAAGCCACTGATCTGGAATATCGCGACGGATGGTATTATCTGCTGGGCACGCACGGCACCTGCTGCGATGGGGCTAATTCTACTTATAACATCGTGGTGGGCCGCTCACGGAAGATAACCGGGCCCTACCTCGATAACATGGGCAGAGAGATGTTGAAAGGTGGCGGCAAGATGGTGGTTGCCGCAAGAGACAGATTGATTGGCCCGGGGCACTTTGGTCGGCTTGTGCTGGAGGAAGGTGTAGAGAAAATGTCGTGCCATTATGAAGCAGATCTGGATCAAAGCGGGCGCAGTGTATTGGGTATCATCCCATTGTTGTGGAAAGATGGCTGGCCTGTGGCCGGTGACAACATCAAAGAAGGTACTTATAAAATTGAATCCGAAAGAAGAGGATACAGCCTGGAGCTGGCAGTGGATTTTGTAAGAATGCCGGGTAGGATGCGTGGCTTTAACCGCAACAACGATGAACCCATCGAACCAGTTGCCTCTCAACAACTGGAAGATGTCATGCATACGTGGCCTACAGGTAATGTAGGTGTAAGAATAGGAAATTACATGGTGCGCCCGCATCAGCGATGGACCATTACAGCGGTACCCGAAGCAGGAGGTTACCTGGGTGGCCCTTATTTCAAGATTACCATCGCAGGGACACAACGTGCCCTGGCAGCCACCGCAGATGCTGAAGTGGTGACCGTTCCCAACTTTACAGGCGCCCCGGAACAATTATGGAGAATAGATCAGTTGACCGATGGCACCTACCGCATTATGCCTAAATTGATTCCCAATTCACATGAGCAACTGGCTTTGGTATCTTCGGGCGATAGTACCCCTACACTGACAAAATTCGACATGCAGAGCGACAACTGCAAGTGGAACTTCAGAGATCATTAATGAAAAGAGTATATCGATTGGATATCAATGATGAATGAACAGAATAAACAACAGACATATGAATAAATTAGCATTATGCATCAGCACGCTTTTCTTTTTAGCAGGATGCGCGCAAAAAGAAGCGCCAGCCACTTTCGCGAACGAAGGCAATCCATTGATAAAGAATAAATTCACAGCCGACCCCGCCCCGCTTGTGCATGACGGGAGACTCTATCTCTACGTAGGACATGATGAGTACTATGAAGGACAGGACACCGCCTCCGGAGGTAAAGAATTTAACATAACAGAATGGCTCTGTTACTCAACGAAAGACATGCAAACATGGACAGACCACGGTTCTGTACTAAAGCCCACCGATTTCGAATGGGGAATAGGTGAAGCATGGGCTTCGCAGGTAATTGAACATCAGGGCAAATTCTATTATTATACCACCGTACAGGCGGGCGAACCATACAATAGCAAAGTAATAGGAGTAGCTGTCAGTGACAACCCCACCGGGCCTTTCAAAGATGCCATCGGTAAACCACTTATTACCGACGACATGACGTCCAATGGCCCTCGCGGCTGGTGGAATGACATCGACCCCACCTTCATCATGGATGATGAGGGTCGGGCTTGGCTTAGTTGGGGAAACGGAACTTGTTTTCTGGTGCGGTTAAAACCCAATCTGACAGAATTGGAAGGCGAGATTGAAACAGTTGACCTGCCACGCTTCGTGGAAGGGCCCTGGCTGCACAAACGGAATGATCTGTACTACCTGACTTATGCTTCAATGGGTACCGGACGTGAAACCATTTCTTATGCCACAGCTCCCTCTATGGAAGGCCCCTGGACACCGCAGGGAGAACTGACGGGAATGGCAGAGAACAGTTTCACCATTCATCCGGGAATAGTAGAGTTCAAAGAAAAATGGTATTTATTTTACCACAATGCCACTCTTACACTGGGAGATCATCAGGGTGCCATAGGGAGACGCAGTGTCTGCGTAGATGAGCTCCGTTACAACGAGGATGGCACCATGCAGTTTGTGGAACAAACCAAGAAAGGTATTTCTTTGCAATAGCTGTGCTACTACGTTAATAACAATAGGAGGAGATGCAATCACCATCAGGGATTGTATCTCCCTTTTATTTTAAGCAAATTGCCAGAGATATCCACTTCCATCAGTATCGGTCTCCGGGGTCCAGGGTTTTCTGCGAGCAACTGAGAGTGCAATACCAACAGTTTCTTGCCATCAAAGGTTGTGAAGAGCATGCCGTGACCGGCATGTTCTGCCACAAGGGGTTGCTCCACTTGCTCCCAGGTTCCCTCCAGGCGTCCCGACAGAGAATAGGCTACCCCTTGTACATTCCTTTTTACACCCCAGCTGGACCAAAGCATCCCCAACCGTCCACTTTCGGTTCTGAACAAAAACGGTCCATCGGTCACATAACCGCGAAGTGACATGCCAAAGGTCAGTTCTCCGATCGACTGCATCTCGCGTGTCCAAGGGGCATCACTGCCAGTGAAAAGGGTGGTTGCTGTTCCTATGGTGTGAGACAAATCGTTGGCCAGCCTGATATATTTGATCTCTCCGTTCTCGAGCTGCATCCAGTCGTGACTGAAAACCAGATAAGGGACACCCTCCTCTACGTGAAAAGTTCCATCGAGAGTGGACCACTCCTCCGGCAAATAAGGGGTCTCAGACATAGATTTGTAGGGACCTTCAGCCTTTTCAGCTACAAGAATGTGGGTACCCCGACGAAGCACATCACAACGTTCAGGTATCTTATCGATGACGACAGCGTTATTGGTAAAGGTGACGAAACAGTAATATTTACCCTTATAGTAATGCAGTTCCGGAGCCCAGATCATGGGACTGGGTCCTATCCATGAGGTGGTGTCAATCTCCATGTAACTGTAAGGGCCTTCCCAGCTGTGTAAGTCACGACTTTTCCACATGGCTCCCCCTGAACCAGTCAGGTAATAGGTATGTGTGACCTCATCTGCCAGGATGAACGGATCAGTGACGATCAGTGAATCAAATGGGACGGTATATACCTCCTTCCAATCTGATCCTTTCACCATGATAAAGGGAGAAGGCTTATCGCCGTTCCCTCCCGAAGAGCCACATCCATTCATCACAAGAAAAAGAGGCAGCAGGCAGGAAACAACAGAGAACAAACGATACATTCGCGTTTTACAGATTATCTTCCTAAAGGGCCGAATTCGTCTTTTGATCTTTTTCATGTATCTTACATATCAGTTTTCACATACAAACATACGATCTATTTTGCCATTTCAGGGAGCTTAAATTCTCTTTTTAAGAGGATTATTTAACACATTTGAAGAAAAAAACATCAAAAATATAAGGATCCATTCAAAGCAAAATTTGTACCCTATATTGAAAAAATAATCCACTTCTTGCAATAGTTTTTTCTTGATTCTTGAGCTCTTGATTTTTTCTTAAAACCATAGAAACACAGTTTGTAAGAGTTGAAGAATTGTTCTATATTTGCTCTTAAAACAAAACATAACCCATCAATGAGATACCAGTTTTCTTTTTGTTTTTCTCTCCTGATCAGTATAACCTGGGTTATATTGCTACCAGCTCAGAACAACCCCTCCGGATACAACTACTCTTATCTTACCATCAATGAAGGATTGTGTGATAACTTCATCCGGGCTATTCACAAGGATCAGCTGGGATTTGTCTGGATCGGCACCTCCAACGGGCTGGATCGGTACGATGGGTATGAACTGAAACACTACTCAGCAAGTGCTGATCAACCGAACCAATTTATTGAGAGCAACTACATCTACGACATCACAGAAGATTCATCCCTGCATCTTTGGGTGGCATCAGATGCAGGCCTCACGCGCATAGACCTGCAACATGAAGATATCTCCTCACTAAAGGAATATAAAGGAGCACATCACGAGATCCTCACCACACCTATGCAATCAATTTTTGTGGATGAACACCAAAACCTCTGGATCGGAAAAAGCGACGGACTTGCTTATATCACCCTGAACAAAGAAAGGGATATTGAAGAAATCAGAATCTTGAAAAAGGATGTGGACATCCGAAAGATCATCCGACATGGCAATGAAATTTGGGCAGGGGGGAAGGAGCAGTTGCTTCGTTATGGCAGCGGCAATCCCAACAGAAACACACAAATTCCTCTTTTGGAAACGATGGATTTTTCAAAGTTAACGGTTAACGCGCTTTTTTCCCTTGGTAATTACCTCTGGATAGGTACACAGAATGGGTTGTATTGTGTCAACACGCAAAGTGGAAACATCACCCTATACCAGCACAACCCCAATGATCCGAACAGTATTTCTTCAGATTACGTCACAGACATCGCTAAAAATGAGTCGGGAGACATCGTTATTGCCACCAGAAATGGTGTGAATATCTTTCAGCGTAACGAACAATTTCTCCTCTTCAAGAGGGGAGTGAAAGGTTTATCCCTCAATGACGACATCATCAACAAAGTTTTTGTGGACGAACACAATCGAATCTGGGTAGGGTCTGTTTTTTGCGGTATCAGCCTCATGAATCCTGCGCAAATACAATTCACCCACTTACTGCAAGGTGATCCCGACGAAAGACCGCTTATCATCAGCGCTGTCCTGAAAGACAACGAGGGTAATTTGCTCGTCGGGATCGTAGATGGAGGACTTGCCATCAAACTGAAAGGAGCGGAATCGTTCACCTTCCACACTCACCGCACAAATGACCCAGGTTCGTTGGGTCACAACAATGTCTCAGACATTGTGCAGGATTTTGAGGGGAACTACTGGATTTCGACCATTGGAGGAGGTATTGATAAACTATCCAAGAATAATCTGTCCCATCCCAGGTTTGAACATTTCACATCCGAAAATTCGGGATTACTCTCCGATGACATTCAGGATCTATGCCTTGATCCTGTCAGAAATTCTATCTGGATATGCAACAGACGCAACATCCAGATTCTGGATTTTTCCACCAACCACATAAGCCGTCTTCAGTTCTATACACGATCGCGTGAGATTCCGGAACACATGAATACGATCTTTGTGGATTCACAATCACGCTTGTGGATTGGCGGAAACGGGATCCACATCATCGATTTGAAAGATTACAGGAATGGATATGAATGCATTTCCTACACCCATAAGCTGGATGACCCCGAGAGCAAGGTCAAAGAGAAAATCACCTGTATTCTGGAAACCAAAGACCGTGAAATTTATCTGGGTAGCATGGGAAACGGCATCTATCAACTCGATAAGGTTCGTTCAAATGGTGTCTACACTTTCACCAACTACGCGGGTCGTTCCGGGTTGTCCGACACCAGTATTTCAAACCTGATAGAAGATGGATACGGAAATATATGGATCAGTACATTGAAAGGACTCTACCTCTTTAATGCTTTTACAAAAAGAACCACCAAGTTCGATGAAGAAGAGGGACTGCAGGTACAGCAGTTCTACAAAAGAGCGGGATGCAAAACAGCCAGCAACCGGATAATTCTGGGCACCACCAATGGTCTGGTTTCATACAACTCCATGGTTCACTTTCCCAAAAGGGAGCAAAGAGTGGTGACCCTGACCGGTTTCTATTGCGATGGCATGGAATTGATCCCGTTTATGCACGAGAAAAATCTCTCCACTTCCATCACCCAGACGAAGGAAATACACCTCTATCCGCCTCACAATTCTTTTGAAATGAGGTTCAGCAGTCTCGAGTATACGGGTCAGGGTAAAATTTATTATTTCTATCGCATCCTGGAGCTGAATGAAAACGTGAATGTATCCCTTAACAGGAGAAATGCGCGATACACCAATCTGCGTGCCGGTAAATATACTTTTGAGGTATGGTGTACCAATTACGACAACTCCTGGTCTTCGGAGCGCACGCAGCTCTCCATCATTGTACACCCGCCTTTTTATCAGACTGCCTGGTTTTATTCGCTGATTGTATTGCTTTTAATTTCAGTTATATTTTACAGTCTCTATAGGTATTACCAGCGACAAAAAAAGATTCAGCAGATGCTGAAAGAAAAAATTGAAGATCGCACTGCTGCACTTTCCCGAACGATTGAAGAACTGGAACTCACACAGAGTGAAATCATCGAGAAAAACAAACAACTGCAAATTCAGAACGAGGAGATCAATCAACAAAAAAATGCAATCTATGAGATGTCCCAACAAATGGAAAAACTGAATAAGGAGAAAATTTCCTATTTCACCAATATAGCCCATGAGTTCAAAACACCTCTTTCTCTTATTCTGGGTCCGACCGGACAACTCATCCAGGATGCAGAGAGCCTCGAAAAAAAGAGAGCCTTGACATGATCAACCGAAACGCCCGTTATCTCCTTTCCATGGTAAATCAACTGATAGACATACAAAAAATCGACACAAACAATCTGATGCTGCATCCGGTTCAATTTAACATGGTGGACCTGTTGAATCAGATCGCTACCGATTTTTCAGGGCTGATGCAGCAGAGGGGTATTCAAACAGAAATCAGATTCCGGCTCAGATATACAGATGTGGTGACAGACAGGGATAATATCCACAAGATTCTGTTCAACCTCTTTTCAAATGCCGTCAAATATACACCCGACAAAGGTAAAGTGACGCTTCATGGCGCTCAGTTTTTAGACCGTTCCTCCGGCGAACTGATGCAATACATTGCTGTCACCAATAGTGGCAGTACAATTAACAGCCAGGAAGCAGAAAAGATTTTTGACCGTTTTTACCGGATTCCCGGTCAGCAGAAATATGCACAATCTGGACAAAGCAGTACCGGCATTGGATTACACATCGTGAAGGAGATTGTCACTCTACTGAATGGTCAAATCTCTGTGAAGTCATCTGCCAAAAATGGAGTCACTTTCCGATTCTACTTTCCCATTGCGAGCGCTGATAAACCAGAAGAATCTGCTATCCATGAAACAGAACAGCCTCTTTCGACAGCAGACATCATTCCTCCCTTCATTCCAGTAGACCGGGAGAAACCCAATCTACTTTTGGTGGAAGACAATCCGGATATGCGTGCTTACATCAAGAAAATACTTCTTCCCCGTTTTAATGTAGCCGAAGCTAATAACGGGGAAACAGGTTTGGAGACAGCTGAAAAAATATTACCGGACTTCATTGTTTCTGATTTGATGATGCCGTTATGCGACGGGGCAACCTTATGCAGAAGAATACGGGAGAATCTTGATTTATGCCATATTCCTTTTTTGCTGTTGACCGCAAACTCGAGCGAGAAAGCTTATATAGAGAGTTTCGAAAACGGAATCGATGGATATATCACCAAACCTTTTGAAGAATCGCTACTCCTGGCACAAATAGAATCAATCATGAAAAACCGTGATCTCCGCCAGCAAAAGTTTATTGAGGGTGGGATGAATCTGTCTGAACTGGACGCAGGATATTCTGATCAGCAGTTTATGAAAGAGGTCATCGGGATCATAGAGAGAAACTACGAGGATTCCAATTTTGGTGTAAAGGAACTCGTCACCCATCTGAACATGAGTTATACCATTGTATATAAAAAATTTGTCTCATTGACTGGTTTACCACCTGTCAGATTTCTCCTGCTCTACAGATTAAAAGTTGCCAAACTCATTTTGGAACGGAATAAACGCAACAACGTAATTGTTTCTGAAATAGCATACCGTGTGGGTTTTAATGATCCGAAATATTTCACACGCTGTTTTGTAAAGCAATATAATATGACTCCCAGTGCCATCATCCACCAGGAATCGTCATAAGGCTAATGTGTCACCTGCTGTACAAACCTATTCAAATCGAACCCAGTCTATTTCTAAATCACCTTCACTCAAAAGGGTGAGCTGCAAATCGTGAATGCCTTCAACCACACTTTCTAACGGCACACTGATCTCTTGCCACTTTTTGTCGCTAGCCACATTGAACTTTGCCATGATCCAGTTATCAGGTTCAATGGAACGAAGACATGCGTTGCCTCCCGACCTGCTGAACACCCGAACCTTCACTTTACTCAGATTTCCTTTTCCAAAATCCACCCGATTGTAGCGTGCCCAGGAATTCTTCTCGTTGAGAATAAGCTTCCACCCCTCAAACAGATTATCGTTGTTCAAATAGTCGATTGAGGCACCTGTGGAACTGATAGCGGTGTATCTGTCAAGTTGGATATGTTGCGCCGTTGCAGGAGTGATACCTACACCACGGAGAGAAGGGATGACTTTTTGAATAGAACCATCGGGATTGAAAAAAAGTGAATCGATCCGTGTCGATCTGTTTTTGTCGAAAGCAGGTGAGTAGTCGTTGTGATGGTAGAAGAGGTACCACTGACCTTTGTATTCCACAATGGAGTGGTGATTGGTCCAACATTCCACAGGTGATTCTTCCATGATAACCCCGCGGAATTTGAAAGGCCCTTTCGGATTCTCTCCTGTGGCATATGCCAGTACTTCGGTCTTCTCGCGTACCCAAGGGAAAGTATAATAATAGATATCATTTCGCTTAAATACAAAAGGACCTTCCTTGAAACCTTCGGGCAAGCCTTCAATTTGTTGTGGTTCACCATCGATTTCCAGCATATTCTTTTTGAGTTTCGCCACCGACATGCCGCGTCCCGACCAATAGAGATATGCCTCCCCGTCATCGTCAATCAATACACAAGGATCGATACCCGAGACTCCTGCAATGGGATGCTCCTCCGGCATGAACGGGCCGTAGGGCTTATCGGATGTGGCCACGCCGATGGCAAATCCTCTTCGTTGTTCACCCGCAGGTGCCGAAGGAAAATAGAAATAATATTTCCCATTTTGGTACACACAATCGGGTGCCCACATAGAATAAGAGTTGGGAGCAACCCACGATACATTCTCCTGGCTCACGATCACACCGTGGTCATGCCAATCTACTAGATTATCTGATGAAAAAACATGATAATCCTCCATACAGAACCATTCCTTCAAACGTTCAATAGGACTGGTTATATCGTGTGATGGATAAAGATATACTTTCCCTTCAAAAATCCGGGCTGTGGGGTCTGCAGTAAACTGATTGCTGATAATGGGATTTTGCCCGCTAACGGTCAAACAGCATAATATAAAAAGAATAAAAACACCCCTCCTTAATCGTTCATTTTTGTTCATATTGTTTAAAAAAATAAGTTATATAATAAATTTTGCTACTTTCTTTAACAAAAATAGGTATTTATTGCCTGGGTTGTGGGGAATAATCTTTCCAAAGTGGGGACAGAAATCTCTCATGTCGTCGATCAGGGAGGATTTTCTATATTTTTAGGAGGATATTTCTTTTTTTATTTAAATAATCCACCATTCAAAAAGATTTTTTAACTTACCAACCTTTCCAAGCCGATACTTTTGTGAACAAATTAAAAAGAAGGCACCTTCATCCTTTCATTACCATATTAATACGCAATCATTTTTTTTGAAATTTATAAGAGTAAGTTTGTTAATTTTTTATTTTATTAATTCTATTTCTATGAATAAAAGAGTATTGTTCTTATTTTTGGGACTATGTCTATGTTTCAGCTCTTTTGCACAAATGCAGGTAAGAGGTATTGTGACAGACATACAAGGCGAACCTGTTCCGGGAGTTACCGTGCTGGAGCTGGGAACACAAAACGGGGTCATAACCGATATCGACGGTCGCTACAGCATATCGGTGCCGGGAGCAGCATCCGTGCTGCAGTTTTCTTTCGTCGGCATGGAAACCAGGGAAATTGCTGTAGGCAACCGGTCTGTGATCGATGTGGTGCTGAATGAAGTTTCCACAGACCTTGACGAGCTCATTGTGGTAGGTTATGGTACCATGCGAAAGAGCGACGTTTCTGGTGCTATCTCGTCGGTCAGATCCGATGCACTCCAGAACATCATCACCTCCGACGCGGCAGCGGCCTTACAAGGAAAGGCTTCCGGTGTGCAGGTATTGAGTAATTCCGGTGCACCCGGTCAGGGTGCCACTATCCGGGTGCGTGGTTATTCTTCGAATTCTGGCGAGATCGGTCCGCTTCTGATTGTGGACGGGCTGCAGGTGGACAACATCCAGTACCTGGATCCCTCGATGATTGAATCCATTGAAATATTGAAAGATGCCGCTTCGGCAGCCATCTATGGTGCGCAGGCCGGAAATGGCGTAGTGTTGATTACCACTAAAACAGGAGCATTGGCCAAAGGGACTTCCAGTATTTCCTACGATGTAAATTATGCCAACCAGCGTCTGGCAAGACATCCGCAAATATTTGGAGCGGAAGATTTCATTGTATACAAAAAGATGTCAGGTTTACCCATTGAAACGCAGTTGGAAACAAACAAATATGACGGCACTGACACCAATTGGTTTGATGCAGTTTTTGCTCCTTCCTGGAGTCAGAAACACACAATGACCTTCCAGGGTGGCAACAACCAGGGAAACTATTTCACCTCGATCAATTATATCCACAACGATGGGATTGTAAAAGGTGACAAGGATGTGTATAAACGTCTCTCGGCCCAGATCAATGCCGACTACAACATCAAAAAATGGCTACAGGTGGGGACCAACAACTCCATCGAGAAATGGTCGACCAAGTCTGTTCCCCATATGACACAGTACGGTTCGCTGATGAATTCGGTGCTGACACTTGACCCGCTGACGCCGATATATTATTCCAGTCCGGATCAATTTGCACCAACCATGAAGCAAGCGTATGATGATGGCAAAATCATCCTCAGGGATCCCGATAACGGCCTCTACTATGCTACCTCAAAGTATATCACCGACGATAGCGGGAACCCCCTTCTGCAAAGAGACCGCGTTGATTCCGAAAATAGAGGTGTCACCCTCCGGGGTATGATCTTTGGCAACCTGAAACCCGTTAAGGGACTGGTCATCACCTCCCGTCTGGGATACAGGATTGCACAAAGCAACGAACACAGATTCAATACACCCTATTATGCCACTGCACAAGCCAAGTCAGATGATTACAACATTTCTGCTAATACAAACACCAGTCTCTATTATCAGTTTGAGAACTTCGCCAATTACAACATCACCCTCGATCAGCATGCAATCACTGCCATGGGTGGTATGTCCTACATCGAGAACAGTTGGGACAATGTGACCACCAGCGCGCAGGGTCCAGATATTCTGACAGGATATGAACCGAATTTCCGATACATGGATTACGTGAAAAGCAACATGGTCGACGGACAAGAGAAAACGGTGAAGAGTTACGGTAATTTGCCAGGTAAGTCAGCCCAAATATCCTATTTCGGGCGCCTTGTCTATACCTTTGATAATCGCTATACCCTTCAGGCTAACTTCCGCGCCGACGCATTCGATTCTTCCAAATTGCCAGCCAACAATCGCTGGGGCTACTTCCCTTCCTTCTCTGCAGGCTGGAACGTCAGCAATGAAAAGTTCTTCACAGAAAATATAAATATGGATACCTTTTCATTCCTGAGGCTCCGTGCTTCCTGGGGGCAAAACGGAAACATCAATGTACTCAAAGATTACAAATACAGTACCACGATCGCTTACAACAGCTCCTGGTACCAGTATGGCGTGGAGGACAGCGGTCCCTCATACGGTTCAAAACCTTCCGGCCTGGCCAACCCGAATCTCAGGTGGGAAACTTCGGAACAACTCGACTTGGGTGTGGAAATGAGATTTCTGAGAAACAGACTTGCTTTCTCTGCAGACTATTTCGACAAGAAAACCAATGATCTGCTGGTAAATATCAATCCTGTTCCTGAACTGGGTGTAGCAGAAACGACAGTCAATGCAGGTTCGGTTCTCAACAGAGGGTTTGAACTCGAAGCATCCTGGAGAGACATTATTGGCAAGGATTTCAGTTACTCTGTCAGTGCCAATATTTCCACATTGCACAACGAGGTTACTTACCTTGATCCCTCCATTTCACGACTGGAAGGTGCCACCGGTGGGGTAGACGGTACCAACAACCCGATCCGCACTGCATTCGAGGTGGGATATCCTATCTGGTATTTCAGAGGTTACCAGTATGAAGGAGTAAACCCTGAAACGGGTGAAGCCATTCTCACGGATATCAATGGTGATGGCAATATCTCAGATGGTGACATGACCTATCTTGGAAAAGCAATCCCTGACTTCACCTATGGCCTAAACATCAGTCTGGCATACAAGGGCCTGGATCTAAATATGTTTGGCGCTGGCGTAGGCGGCAATAACATTTTCTCCGTATTATATCGTGCCGATACGCCGATGCGTAACTCGCTTAAATATTACTACGACAACGCTTGGACTCCTGACAACAAGGGCGCGTCCATGCCAAATCCACAAGCAGTTGCAACTGACTGGCACTTCTGGGGTTCTTCCGCTTCCATGTTCAACGGAGCCTATTTCAAGATCAAACAACTCCAGTTCGGTTATACCCTTCCGGAAGAAATCACCCAAAAGGCACTGATCAACAAACTGAGACTCTATGTTTCTCTGGATGACTTCTTTACATTCACCAACTATCCCGGTGTAGACCCTGAAACGGCTACTGTGAGCACTGCCCCACAACGCGCAGGTTTTGACAACGGTACCTATCCCCAATCGAAAAAGGTTACATTTGGTCTTAACATTACATTCTAATTCAATACATCATCAATATGAAAAAAATTATATATCCCCTGTTAATCATTGTTATCTCGCTTTTTTCGGCGTGTAACGAGGATCTCCTTGACATTCAACAAAAGGGTGTGATCGGCATCGACTCGTTCTACCAGACCGATGAGGATGCTGAATCTGCACTGGTTAATCTGTACGGAGACTTCATCACCAACATCGGAGGCAACGATGGCATTTACGTTCCCTATAATATCATATTCAACTACTGCGCAGATAATGTGCTCGCAGCAGGAGAATTTTACGGGGACAACGATCAGTTCGCCAGCATCAATGAATTTCGTTTCGATTCACAGAGTTCTGTGGTATATCAATTGTACAGGCGACTCTATTTTGTGATTTATCACTCCAATCTGGTAATAGATAAGTTCGAATATGGTGAAAGCGCTGTCAAAGACAGATGTATTTCTGAAGCGAGAGTGATTCGTGCATGGTGTCACATGGTGGCAGCCCTGGCATGGGGTACCCCACCCCTTGTGGATCATCTGCTCGCCCCTGAAGATAAACCGTCAAACTTCGAAGGTACACACGAAGAATTGCTCAAATGGTGTGCAAAAGAATGTGCCGAAGCGGTGCAATATCTTGACGAGCGAGCAAGCACCACAGACAAGGATGGGGCGGTAAAAGTAACCAAGGGCTTTGCTTGGACGGTACAGGGAAAGGCATTACTCAACGCAGGTGACTATGCCGGCGCAAAGACAGCACTTAAGAATGTGATCTCTTCAGGCAAGTATGCGCTTGTACCGGGAGAAGAATTTGGCAATCTATTTCATCTCTCGGGTGACGGCAACGAAGAAAAGATATTCGAGCTGAATCTGATCAACAATGCCAGCATTGGTGACTGGAGCGGAAAGATCCAACGCTCTACCTGGATGGAGTTGAACCTCTGGGGATGGAGATCCTCCCGTCTGGCTGCTTCTCCCACGATGCAGGCAGACCAGGGATGGGGTGGTCTGGCTGTGGAAGAAACCTTTGCAAACGAGTTCGCCGCGAACGATGGAGACTCTTATCGCCGCAAAGCTACCATCATCTCGTATGAGGAGTTCCTCACCGAGTTGGAATGGCCCAGCGACGAGGGTGATATCAACAAAATGACCAAAGCGCAGAAGCTCGCTGATTCGAAAAGAGGAATTGTCAATCCCGACGGCCTCTATGGACAAAGCAACTATCTGCAAAGGAAACACATCGTAGCCAAAGAAGACCGCTCAACCAACTGGTATCGTTTCAATAACTTCATCATTGCACGCTATGCCGATGTGTTGCTGATGTACGCCGAAGCTTGTGCCCAAACCAATGACAACGACGGACTGCAGTATCTACGCATGGTACAACAACGTGCCGGTTCGGCCTATGTAAGTTCCACACTCACACTCGCTGATGTAAAGAAAGAGAGAAATTACGAGCTGTGGATGGAAGGATCGCGCTGGGTCGATATGAAACGATGGGGAGAATTTGAGAAAGCAAAGAAAGCAGGCACACACATTCCTTCATTGAAAGATGCTTATATCAATAACGATGAGGCCGCTCACAGAGGCTATCTCACCTACTCTGAGCCCAATGCAGGCAAACAGGTCGGTTTCAAGACAGGCAAACATGAATGGTTCCCTTATCCCTACAATGTGATCTCAATAAATCCAAACTTGGTTCAAAATCCGGAATGGTAGCATGTAGTTTTTCATTTCTTTGATTCCTTCTGCCGGAGTGAACATTCATTTGCTCCTCCGGCAGTTTTTAATAAAACGGAATCACCTCAGGGTATGATCATGTACAAATTCTCTCTTTTTACAAACAATTATCAATCATCACAATGAAAAAAATATCGACAATTCTTTTACTTTCCTGCTTTATTCTTCCGGCAATCACTTTTGCACAATCGTTTCCGGAAGGTACCTTTCCAAACGAACACAATCTCGATGGGTTGCAATGGCCCCGCATAGATGCCCAGGGAAACACCTACTTCAGGGTGTTTGCGCCCAATGCGAAACAAGTGCAGATAAGCTTTCGCGGCCCCATGAACAGAGAGGCAGATGGCTATTGGACTTACGTGTCGCCCGAGCCTGAAGCAGTGGGATTCCATTACTACCAGCTCATCATTGACAGCGTGAATGTAGCAGATCCTGCTACCAAATCCTATTATGGCATGAGCCGATGGGTCAGCGCCATTGAAATACCGGAAGGATTACCCTATGACAAGACCCAAAATGTGCCGCATGGCGACATCAGGATGAAGAAGTACTGGTCTGAAATGACACAGAGCTGGCGTATGTGCTATGTGTATACCCCTCCCCTGTACGATCAGGAGAGTGATAAACGATACCCCGTTCTATATCTGCAGCATGGGGGCGGTGAGGATGAAACAGGCTGGGTATTTCAAGGACGCATGGGAAACATCATGGACAACCTGATTGCCGAAGGGAAAGCCGTACCCATGATTGTGGTCATGGATCGCGGATATGCCTCGCTGCCCGGAACAGATCCCGCACCACGGTTCGACAATCCTGGAATGAATGCTTTTTTGGCAGGATCCAAGGCACCGGCAACTCCCCAGACGCCAGCAGGAAATCCAGAAGCACGCCCTGCTGCACCATTCCGTTTCTTTAGCATTTTCCCTGAATTGCTGGTAAAAGAGATTGTTCCCATGATCGATGGGTCATTTCGTACCAGAACTGATCGCGAGAGCCGTGCCATGGCAGGACTTTCTATGGGCGGTATGCATACCTTTCAGGCAGTGATGCCCAACCTCGATAAATTTGCCTACCTGGGTGGATTCAGCGGCGGAGCCGGATCGGTGGAACAAATCGACCATCTGTATGATGGCATTTTTACCAATCCTGAGAAATTTAACCAACAGGTCAAATTGATGTTTCTCAGTATCGGTTCGGAAGAAAGACCAGAGAGAGTCAAAGCTTTTGCCGATTCCCTACAGGCAAAGGGCCTACAGAACGTTGTCTATTATGAATCGGAGGGAAGTGCGCATGAATGGCTTACCTGGCGGAGATCCCTCCGTGAATTTGCCCCGCTTTTGTTTAAATAGATAAAAAGAATTTCTTTCCTGTTTCATTTGCCTCCCGTAACTGATTCTCTGAAAAAGTTGCGGGAGGTTTCATTTATCGGCTATCTTAATCCGAACATCTCTTTATCAATAATTTAAATAAATTACACCGAAATTAATATCTAAATAAAGGAGAAAAATATCCATTTTTGGGATGTTAACTAAATATAAATGCCGTTTATTTGCACTACACAAGGCAAAAGAATTAACCCGTTCAGTTGGTAAAATGCCATCATCCGATTCAAAAATTTTAAAATAACATGAAAAAAATGAAAATTGCATTACTCTTTTCCGCTGCCCTGACCATTGTGGCCTGTGGCAGTAAAACAGTAGAAAAAGAGCCTACACTGAAAGATGCACTGGGGGAGAAATTTCTTATTGGCGTGGCGCTGAATACACGCCAAGCGTCGGGAAATGATACCGCATCTACTCGCATCGTGAAAGAGCATTTCAACGCCATTGTGGCCGAGAACTGCATGAAAAGTGCAGAAATTCATCCGGAAGAAGACCGGTATAACTTTACCCAGGCCGATGAATTTGTACAGTTTGGGGTCGATAACAACATGTCGATTACCGGACACTGTTTGATTTGGCATTCGCAATTACCCCGTTGGTTTTGTGTGGATAAAAACGGAGAAAATGTAACTCCGGAAATTCTAAAAGAAAGAATGAAAGAACACATCTATACCGTGGTAGGCCGCTATAAAGGGGTCATCAAGGGATGGGATGTAGTGAACGAAGCAATCCTGGAGGATGGATCCTATCGAAAAAGTAAGTTCTACGAAATTCTAGGTGAAGAATTCATTCCCCTCGCTTTTCAGTATGCACACGAAGCTGACCCGGAAGCAGAACTCTATTACAACGATTACAACGAATGGTATCCCGAAAAACGAAAAACCGTTGTCAGACTGATCAATACACTCAAAGAACGAGGTATTCGCATCGACGGCATAGGCATGCAGGGGCACGTGGGAATGACGAACCCTTCAATCGAAACCTATCAGGAAACAATCGATGACTATGTAAACGCTGGCGTAAAGGTATTGATCACCGAGCTCGATATGAGTCCGTTACCTGAACCCCGACGCATGGGTGGCGCCAACCTGGCAGACATGGAATCCTACAGGAAAGAAATCGATCCTTATACAGATGGATTGCCTGAGGATGTCGAGCTGGCATGGAACAACAGAATGAAGGAGCTATTCGATCTATTTATTAAAAACAGCGATCACATTCTGCGGGTGACCATGTGGGGTGTCAGCGATGGTGATTCATGGAAAAATAATTTTCCTGTCAGGGGGCGAACCGACTATCCCTTGCTTTTCGATCGAAATTATCAACCCAAGGAGGTGGTAAAACAACTGATTCAACAGTAAAAAATGTGCCAATCAAATGAATAAGGGATCTTTGCCTTGAATAGAATGTGTACGTACACAAAGAATATAATCAATG
>CAZRRC010000053.1:0-18034 GCA_964602395.1 uncultured Proteiniphilum sp.
ATTATTCAAAACGGCTTCGACCTCTCCTATGTGATCGATGCATACCATAACCTGAATAGGGGCGACAAATTTTTCACCTCATTTTTTGAGAAGCTAGTCGGCGTAGATTATATCCGAAAAGAGATCATCGCCGGGAAAACAGCAGAGGAGATCAAGACAAAATGGTTTTGCGACGTGGTACAATTCAAGCAGCAACGA
The DNA here is from genome assembly GCA_964602395.1 of uncultured Proteiniphilum sp. Classification (GTDB taxonomy): domain Bacteria; phylum Bacteroidota; class Bacteroidia; order Bacteroidales; family Dysgonomonadaceae; genus Proteiniphilum. The sequence continues at coordinate 199 of CAZRRC010000053.1, forward strand.
AAACCCTACCTGCTGTATAAGGAATAATTCATCATTTTACTCCTTCATTTCAAACGACTTGTTCTGTTTTACATTGAAATGGGGTGCAAACCCTTTTTCTGAGCATAACAGTAGGGCCCTTCGTCGGTACTTCCTCGTATATTCCTTATTTCCGCCTTATTAAAACATAAGCAAAACATAAGGAATATATAAGGGAAATACGAGGCAGGTACGAATGAGGTCAATGTCTGTCACGTGTGCTCCAGGAATGAATATCTCATTTCATACCGATTACAAATCTATTTTGTATTTTGAACGGCATTTTTTGTATTTTTGCACTTCATTTACAGAACAAAGAAGAAACAAGCTGATTAAATTATCGTATGGAAATTGCAAGCAAATACAACCCGGCAGAGGTAGAAAACAAATGGTACCAGTACTGGATGGAACAGAAGCTGTTCCACTCCGAACCCGATGAGCGTGAACCGTATACCATTGTCATCCCGCCTCCCAATGTCACGGGTGTGCTGCATATGGGACACATGCTCAACAACACCATCCAGGATGTGCTGGTACGGCGTGCCCGTATGCAGGGTAAAAATGCCTGCTGGGTGCCGGGTACCGACCATGCCTCCATCGCCACCGAAGCCAAGGTGGTGAACAAGCTGGCTTCACAGGGTATCAAGAAAAGCGACCTTACACGCGAGGAGTTCCTGAAGCATGCATGGGACTGGACACATGAGCATGGCGGCATCATTCTTCAGCAGCTGAAGAAGCTGGGTGCAGCGTGCGACTGGGACAGAACGGCTTTCACCATGGACGAGGTTCGTTCGGAGAGTGTATTGAAAGTATTTTGCGATCTGTATGAAAAAGGACTGATATACAGGGGTGTTCGGATGGTCAACTGGGACCCGAAGGCACTTACGGCGCTGTCGGATGAGGAGGTGATCCACAAGGAGGTGCATGGAAAGCTTTACTATCTCCGCTATAAGATTGAAGGCGGTCCTGCAGGTGCCTATGCTGTGGTGGCTACCACGCGACCCGAAACCATCATGGGCGATACGGCAATGTGCATCAACCCGAACGATCCGAAAAATGCCCATTTGAAAGGAAAAAAAGTAATCGTACCCCTGGTCAACAGAGTGATACCGGTAATCGAAGATGATTATGTGGACATCGAATTCGGTACCGGCTGCCTGAAGGTAACCCCGGCACACGACGTGAACGACTATATGTTGGGAGAGAAATATAACCTCCCCTCCATCGATATCTTTAATCCCGACGGCACGCTGAATGAACATGGGGCAATGTATGCCGGCATGGATCGTTTTACCGTACGCACCCAGATTGAAAAGGATCTGGAGGCCGCCGGACTGATGGATAAAACGGAGCCCTACACCAACAAGGTAGGATTCTCGGAGCGGACCAACGAAGCCATTGAGCCGAAGCTCTCCATGCAATGGTTCCTGAAGATGGAAGAGCTGGCCACACCGGCTGCCGAGGCGGTGGAAAACGATACCATTCGCTTCTATCCGGAGAAATACAAAAACACCTACCGCCACTGGATGGAAAACATCAAGGACTGGTGCATCAGCCGCCAGCTCTGGTGGGGACATCAAATCCCTGCCTACTTCCTGCCGCAGGGAGGTTACGTGGTGGCGATGAGCAAAGAGGAGGCATTTGAAAAGGCAAAGAAACAGGTAGATTACCCCCTCACAATCGATGATCTGAAGCAGGATGAAGATGTACTGGATACCTGGTTCTCCTCGTGGTTGTGGCCGATCTCGGTCTTCGATGGCATCAATCGACCCGATAACAACGATATCCGTTACTACTACCCCACCAGCGACCTGGTGACTGGTCCCGATATCATCTTCTTCTGGGTGGCCCGTATGATCATGTCGGGCTACGAGTACCGCAAAGAACCCTGTTTCCACAATGTTTACTTTACCGGCATCGTCCGGGATAATCTGGGCAGGAAAATGTCGAAGCAGCTGGGTAACTCGCCCGACCCCATCGACCTGATGGATCAGTATGGTGCCGACGGGGTGCGCATGGGCATGCTACTCTCTTCTGCGGCGGGGAACGACCTGCTTTTCGATGAAACACTCTGCGAACAGGGACGCAATTTCAACAACAAGATATGGAACGCTTTCCGCCTGATCAAAGGCTGGGAGACCGATGAGAGCATTCCCCAGCCGGATTCGGCCAAAATAGCCACAGCGTGGTTCCAAAGCAAGCTCTCTGAGACCATCACCGAGTTAAACGACCTCTTCTCCAAATATCGTCTCTCCGAGGCGCTGATGACGCTCTACAAGCTCTTCTGGGACGAATTTTCGTCCTGGTACCTGGAGATCATTAAGCCGGCCTATCAACAACCCATCGACAGCAAAACCTACCAGGTCACACTGGGATTTTTCGATGCGTTGCTTCGTTTGCTTCACCCCTTTATGCCCTTCATTACCGAAGAGCTCTGGCAGGCAATGGAAGAACGGGAAACAGGCGACAGCATCATGACCACTCAACAGCCACAGGCCGAAGAGGCAGATACTGTGCTGCTGACCGATATGGAACGGGTAAAACAGGTCATTGCCGGGGTGCGTACCATCCGGTTGGAAAAGAATATTCCGCAGAAAGAATCGCTTGAGCTACAAATTGTGGGTGGCGATGCGGACAAATACGACAGTGTGATCTCGAAAATGTGCAACCTCTCCTCCTTCTCTCTTGTGTCGGAAAAACAGGCCGGAGCTGCAGGATTTATGGTGGGCACCACTGAGTATACGATTCCTTTGACCGGCATGATGGATGTGGAGGCAGAACTGCAGAAACTGCAAGCCGAGCTGACCTACACCGAGGGCTTCCTGCAGTCGGTACTGAAAAAACTATCCAACGAGCGGTTTGTGCAGAACGCGAAACCGGAGATTGTGGAAACGGAACGCAGGAAACAGGCCGATGCAGAAAGCAAAATAGCCTTGCTGAAGGAGAATATCGCCGCACTGTCGGGTAAATAACAGAGACAGAAACCCTTTTAAGCGGATCCTAAAATTCGAGATAGGGCGCTAAACGATCCATATCTTCAGAGGTAAATTCATCGAGCATCGCAAGCTGGGAGAGGGAGATGATCTCTCCCGTTCGTCTGCGCAAATTGACAATGACCTGCACTTGTTTGTAGTTCAGGTAGGGGTGACGTAGCAACTCTTTGAACTCCATCTTGTTGATATTCACCTTCGTTACAGTAGAATCGATTGTAAGGAAAGGAACAATGCGGCTGTAGCGCTCATTGTCCATGCCATACACTTCCAGCAGCTGTTCCGGCCTGATGTAGCCTCCCAGCAGCTCCCTGTATTTCACGATTCGCGATGCAAAGCTGCTGCCAATGCCGGGGATCTTCTTCCACTGTGCGGTATCGGGTTCATTGAGTCGGATGGTCTCTCCATCTGATAACTTTTCCGTACGGGGGAAAGGAATAAATTCCGATGCAGCAGCTTCTTTTTCAGTATTTTCCTTCTCTACACGCTTCCCATTATCCGACCTGCTTCCTGTTTTTTCTGTTTCATGAAACATTTCCCGGGAAGGGGGAACACGCTCTTTGAGTGTTTGCCGGAATGAATCGAACTCCTTTATCAACGTCTCGTTTTGAACAATCACCATCTCCGATCTCCTGCCATAACGAAGCACCCCGTTCAGTATCATGGTGAGCAGGATAAGGATCAACAACAGAATCACCGCAAGCCTCGATCCCCGCTGATAATGCAAAAAATCCTTCCATTTCATGGGGTCAACAGTATTTTTAAATTTCTCTAAAGTTACACATTTTCCTATAAAGGACCTGATTAAACTTGCCTATTTCAAAATATATCCTCCACTCCAGCATGTTGGATTGATAACTGTAAAGTACTTAATATTTTTACTTTTGTTTCACTCGTCCAAGTAATTTCATTTACTTTGCTTTTGTTTGATAAACGTTCCATAACCTATTCCGTACACATTCATGTTATAAAGAAGAAATTGCATGAAAAAGAAACGACACATTCCATCGTATACAAAGTTATACAGGTTCTCTTCCTGGATGTTTTTTTGCCTGATTATATTCACTTTTATTGGCGCATCTCCTTACCCGGACAGAATTGTGCTTACCTGGGCCGGAGACCCTGCCCATTCACAGGCAGTCACGTGGCGCACCGACCGTTCTGTGAAGCAAGCCGTGGCACAGATAGGCATTGCGCAAGATAACGGGAATGAGATCAAGGCCGAAGAAAAGGAGGCCATGACAACGCCCCTGCACAGTGATTTGGGTGGAGAGGTTAATTATCACAGCGTCAACTTTGAAGATCTCACTCCAGCTACCACCTATGCATACCGTGTCGGCGACGGCAAACACTGGACCGAATGGTTTCATTTCAAAACCGCCGCCCAGGAGGCTGTCCCATTTTCTTTTATTTACTTCGGCGATGCACAGCGGGATATCAAAAAAAACTGGTCGCGTATTTTTCGTCAGGCTTTTCGTCAAGCTGCCGATGCAGCCTTCACACTTCATGCCGGGGATCTGATTAACAGAGCCGAGAACGACGAACAATGGGGGGAATGGTTCAACGCCCCGGGATGGGTAAATGCCGTGATCCCAGTCATTGCCACACCAGGGAACCATGAATATTCGAGCGAGCAGGGTACCCGGCGTTTAAGCAGCTTCTGGCAAACCCAGTTCACCTTTCCCCAGAACGGTCCTGAAGGGGTGAAAGAGAGTTGTTATTATATCGATTACCAGGGGGTGCGTATCATCTCGCTCAACTCGAATGAAAAGCAGGAAGAACAAAAACAATGGTTAGAGAAAGTGCTTTCCCGCAATCCGCAACGATGGACCATCGTTACTTTTCACCACCCGATTTTTTCTCCGGCTATTCTACGCGACAATAAGGCACTGCGTAATTTGTGGAAACCTCTTTTCGATGCGTACAACGTGGACCTCGTACTGACAGGACACGACCACACCTATGCCCGCACGCATGCTGAGGGAACAGCCTATGTGGTATCGGTCAGCGGATCGAAATTTTATAAACTCAACAAACAGGCATGGATGCATCGCTCTGCCGTGGAAACACAGCTATACCAGGTTATCCGGATCGATGCCGACGTGTTGACATTGGAGACTTATACTGCTACAGGCAGATTATTCGACAAGTTTGAGCTTAACAAGCAGGAGAGTGGAAAAAATCTGCTGCAAGAGCATTTCAAAGATTTGTAACATCGGGCTCATCAAATAAAAATATTCATCACAACATCTCATCTTTTATGGAAAGTAGAAGGAAATTCATTCAGAAGATCTCGGCTGGCATGGCAGTCATGGCTGTTGGCAGCAAGGGCGTTGATCTGAGCGCTCGTAGTTTTTCCCCTTATTTGGGCGCAAATGATAAAATACGGGTGGGAATAGTCGGGTTCTCCGACCGCTTCCGCAATTCACTTTTACCCTGTTTTATGCACCACGCCCGGGAAATGAATTTTGAGCTGGTTGCGCTCTCGGATATTTGGAATCGCCGTCGTGACGAGGGAAAAGCGTACATCAAAGAGAAAACAGGATGGGATGTCGCCTTGTGTCGCAACAACGAAGAGTTGTATGCACGTACCGACATCGATGCGGTAATCATCAGCACGGCAGACTTTCAGCATGCGTTGCACCTGGCTGAAGCGGCCCGGGCGGGCAAGGATGCTTATTGCGAGAAACCATTTGCAGAAAGTATGGACGATGCCAATGCGGCATTAAAAGCGTGTAAAGAGGCCGGTATCGTGGTACAGATAGGATCACAACGGCGCAGCGGTCGCAATTATCAGGCTGCGCACGATTATATCCGTTCGGGAAAATTTGGGGACATCGTGATGGCCGAGATGTGCTGGAACGTGAATCAACCTGGCCGCTGGCGCCGCCCTCAATTATGTGCCCAGATCAGGGAGCGTGATGTGGACTGGGGTCGCTTTCTGATGAACCGCCCCAAAGTGGCATGGGATCCCCGCAAATACCTTGAGTATCGTCTTTTTTGGCCCTATTCGTCGGGAATACCGGGGCAATGGATGTGCCACCAGATTGATACCGTACATTGGTTTACCGGATTTCCTTACCCCCGAAGTGTGGTATCGAACGGGGGCATTTACCAATGGAAAGATGGCCGCACCAACGCCGATACGCTGACTTCCGTTTTTGAATACGGACCACTCGATGACGATAGCAAGGGGTTTCAGGTAACCTACTCCTCTCGTTTCAGCAATTCTGCCGGCGGAATCAAAGAGCTTTACTATGCGAACGGCGGTATGTTAAACCTCGATACCAACGAAATTACACCGGAGGGAGGGCTTCGTGAACGGGAGGCTGCAGCCATGGGGCTAAAAGCCAATCTACTGGAAAGCTTTACCTTACCCAAGATCACAGTGGATGCAGGAGCCAATACGGGGGGCGATCCGCTCACCTCAGCCCATATGCGGAACTGGATGGAGTGTGTGCGGACAAAAAATATCGCAACCAACTGTCCCGTCGAATCGCCCCCCAGCCCCCCCATTGCCTGTGCCATGGCAAATGCCGCTTATCGAACGGGGATGCAGGCGACATATGATCCGGCTGCGCAACAGATCATGACCGGAGGGAGGATCTTCAAATATGAATAAACCAGCTCAATAATAACGTTTTACACAAAAACACAATGAGATGTTTTGTAAAAAAAGCAGCATAACAATCCTACTGTGCCTGCCTTTGCTACTGGTAGGCCGGTTGTCGGCGGGAGAGCCTCCTTCTCAACCTGTTATAATTCATTCGGAAATAATCAAGCAGCCCGCTTCCGTACCCTCTGCACATGCCTCTACCATTGTGGAGACAGACAACGGTTTACTGGCAGCATGGTTTGGTGGTCCCTACGAAAGGCATCCGGACGTGAGTATTTATACTTCCAGATACGTAGACGGGCAATGGAGCAATCCGGTGATGGTGGCCGATGGGGTACAAAACGAATCACAACGTTTCCCCTGCTGGAACCCGGTTCTCTTCAAAAGAGATAACGGGGATCTGATCCTCTACTACAAGGTGGGGCCCAGTCCAAGTACCTGGTGGGGAGAATATAAGATATCGACCGATGAGGGCGAGACATGGTCGCCTATGAAAACGATCCCACGCGGTTGTCTCGGGCCAATTAAAAACAAACCGGTCATCATTCCCGGAGGAAAAATACTCTATCCCACAAGCATCGAAGTGGTGGGAAAATGGAACGTCTACATGGAAATGTCGGACCAGGACCTGACAAACTGGGAAAAGATTGAGGTCGACAACAACGGTTTCGACGCCATACAGCCTTCGGTATTGTTTCACAACGAGGGTGCACTGCAGATTCTCTGTCGCTCGAAAAACAACACCGTGGTGGAGTCCTGGTCGCAAGACAACGGTAAAACTTGGTCTCAGCTGATGGCAACGGAGTTACCCAATAACAATTCGGGGATCGATGCCGTGACACTCTCCAGTGGTTTACAGCTGATCATTTATAACCCTATTACCTCTGGAAGGAATAAGCTGGCCATTGCCGGGTCTTACGACGGGAAAGCGTGGGAGAAGCTGATCGATTTGGAGAATGAGCCCGAGGGTGAGTTCAGCTATCCAGCCATGATACAGGATAAGCATGGCAACGTGCACATCACGTACACTTATCAGCGAGAACGGATCAAGTATGTACAACTGAAATTCTAAGAAGATTTTGTTCTGTTTTCTATTTAATTGTACCTTTGATTGATCTGTTTCCAGATGATCCATTTGTTCATCCATGATTTCGGCATTGTATGATATTGAATTATATTTGGGTTGCATTTTTTCTGATTGCTTTCATAGTTGCATTGGTAAAGCTTCTTTTCTTTGGCGATTTGCAAGTATTTACCGACATCATGAACTCTACCTACGATACGGCTAGAACCGGATTTGAAATATCACTCGGCCTGACGGGCGTGCTCTCCTTGTGGCTGGGCGTAATGAAAATAGGCGAACGGGGCGGCATGGTGGAGATGTTTTCCAGGGCTGTGGCACCCCTCTTTTCAAAGCTTTTCCCCCAAATACCTTCAAACCACCCTGCCTCGGGATCGATGCTGATGAACATATCGGCCAACATGCTGGGACTCGACAATGCTGCCACTCCCTTTGGATTGAAAGCGATGCAGGAGCTGCAGGAAATCAATTCCAAGAAGGAAGAGGCTTCGAACCCCATGATCATGTTTCTGGTGCTCAACGCGTCCGGTTTGACGCTTATTCCGGTCACCGTCATGGTCTATCGCGCACAATTGGGTGCGGCCAATCCTGCCGATGTCTTTATTCCCATCATGATCGCCACCTTTGTGGCCACACTCGTGGGGATGATCGCCGTCTGCCTGAAGCAGGGCATCAATATTTTCCAACGGGCAATCATGGGCTTTATCCTTGCCATGGCAGGCATCATTGCCGGCACCATCCTCGTTTTTCAGTCGATGCCGCAAGAGAAGATCAACATCATATCGAGCCTCGCCGCAAATGTGATCTTGTTTTCCATTATCTCCCTTTTTATTGTGAAGGCACTTCACAGGAAGGTCAACATCTTCGAAGCTTTTATTGACGGGGCCAAGGATGGCTTTAAAACGGCTGTTTCCATCATCCCTTACCTGATTGCCATCCTCGTGGGGATCGGCGTTTTCCGGGCCTCTGGTGCCCTTGATTTCATGATGGAGGGACTGCGCAGCCTGGTCGCACTTTCGGGCATGGATACCCGCTGGGTGGATGGCATGCCCACCGCACTGATGAAGCCGCTTAGTGGCAGTGGCGCCCGCGGGATGATGATCGACACGATGAAGACTTTCGGTGCCGATTCATTCGCGGGCCTGTTATCGAGTGTGCTGCAGGGAGCCACCGACACCACCTTCTATATCGTGGCTGTGTATTACGGTGCCGTGAACATCAAGAATTCGCGCTATACCGTTCCCTATGCACTTTTAGCCGATTTAGCGGGCGTGCTGGCGGCTATTTTCATTGCCTATCTTTTCTTCGGATAGAAATAATTTGTCCTCTAAGTTAATAAATGTGAATAATATGGCTATCAGCTTTCATTCGGAAAATGTGGATTTTCCGGCAATCAAAAAAAGAGACACTGCAAACTGGATCAAAGCAGTGGCAAAAAAACATGACAGGCAGGTGGGAGAGATCTCCTATCTTTTTTGTGACGATAAAAAAATTCTGGAGATTAATCGGCAATATCTGCAGCATGATTTTTACACCGACATTATCACATTCGACTACTCTGAAAAAAAGACGATCTCGGGTGATATTACCATCAGCCTCGATACGGTGCGTTCCAATTCACAACAATATCAAACAGAATATGTCGAAGAGCTGAATCGTGTGATCATTCATGGTATACTGCACCTTTGCGGATTAGATGATCATACCGACACAGAGAAAAAAGCGATGAGAGAAGCGGAAAACTCCGCACTTCTTCTCTTAGAAAACGAAGCTAAATAAGTAACGATACATGATGCCTCATCCATTTTCCTTTGTGTTTTATAATACCGAGAACTTTTACGATACCATAGATGATCCTCTTACCATGGATGAGGATTATACGCCGAATGGCTTCAGGAAATGGACACCCGAGAGGTTCAGCACAAAGGTAAGAAAACTGACAGCGGTAATGGGTGAGATTGTACAACCTGCATACCCGGATGTGATTGGTCTGGCTGAGATTGAAAATAAATGGGTCATGGAAAGCATTTTGGATGAAATGAACCGCAATGACATGAGCAGGTATAGTTTTGTCCATTACGACAGCCCCGACGAAAGAGGATCGGATGTGGCACTGATATACAACACACAATCATTCATCATTCTGGAATCATATCCCATTCTCGTCCAGCTGCCCGGTATTGAAGACCGCACACGAGATATCCTCTATGTAAAAGGAAAGACAGCGAACGGAGAGATCCTGCATCTGTATGTGGTGCATTTCCCTTCACGCAATGCGGGAACGGAAGTATCGGAGCGAAGACGTTATTTTGTGGCCAGTGAATTGAGAAATGCTGTTGAGAAAATCTTATTTGAGAAACCGGACGAAAACATTCTTATCATGGGTGATTTCAACGATACACCCGACGACAACAGCATCGATGAAATTCTGGAAGTAGAGAAAAACTTCACCGATATCGTGCAAAAGAAATTATACAATCTGCTTTACTCAAAGCACAAAAAAGGGTTGGGGACAACCTACCACAAGGGTTGGTTGCTTTTTGATCAGTTTATTGTGTCGGGAAATATGTTGCTCTCCGACAAAATAGACTGTAAACCGGAATATGCCGACATATTTAATCCCCGCTATTTATTGCACGCCGACAGAAAAAACCGGGTACGCCCCAACCGTACCTACAACGGTAGTTATACAGGTGGTTACAGCGATCACTTACCTATATACCTGCGTATTTATCTGAAATAAAGACCGTTTCTTTTCTGTTATTCCGAATTAACATCCCAGCTTGTCCTAACTTTTTCTTTTTTAGTATCTTTGCATCCTTAAAATATAATAAAATGACTTTCAATTACGACATCATCGTTGTGGGTGCAGGACATGCCGGATGTGAAGCGGCCGTAGCTGCAGCCAACATGGGCTCCACCACACTGCTCATCACGATGGACATGAACAAAATTGCCCAGATGAGTTGCAATCCCGCTGTAGGTGGTATTGCCAAGGGGCAGATTGTACGTGAAATTGATGCCCTGGGAGGTCAGATGGGAATTGTGAGCGACAAAACGGCCATCCAGTTTCGGATGCTAAACCGCTCCAAAGGGCCAGCCATGTGGAGCCCCCGCGTGCAAAGCGACCGGATGAAATACATGGAGAGATGGCGTGAAATCATCGAGAACACACCCAGCCTCGATATGTGGCAGGACACGGTGAACGAGCTGGTAATCGACAAAGGAGCTGTTACGGGTGTAAAGACCCGCATGGGTGTACAGTTTTCGGCCAAAGCGGTAATACTCACAAACGGCACTTTCCTGAACGGACTCATCCACATCGGCAAGGTGCAGATTGGAGGCGGGCGCATCGGCGAACCAGCATCATTCGGAATGACCGAACAGCTGCGCGACATGGGCTTCAGAACAGACCGTATGAAGACCGGCACACCCGTAAGAATCGACGCCAGAAGTGTGGACTTCTCTCTCCTGGAAGAACAAAAAGGGGAAGAGGATTTCCATAAGTTCTCCTACCTACCTCAGGCAGCGCGCACACTCACCCAACGCAGTTGCTGGATAGCCTACACTTCGGAGGAGGTACACGAGGCACTCAGGGAAGGATTACACGACTCCCCGCTTTACAACGGACAGATACAAAGTATCGGCCCTCGCTACTGCCCCAGCATTGAAACGAAAATCGTCACCTTTGCCGAGAAAACAAGCCACCAGCTTTTTCTCGAACCGGAAGGGGAAACAACCCACGAATACTATCTCAACGGATTTTCCTCGTCGCTGCCACTGGAGACCCAGCTTAAAGCACTACAGCGTGTACCGGCCTTCCGGAATGTGCACATATTCCGTCCTGGTTATGCCATAGAATATGACTTTTTCGACCCTACCCAGCTCTACCCTACCCTCGAAACAAAACGGGTTAAAAACCTCTTTTTCGCGGGACAAATCAACGGTACCACCGGCTATGAGGAGGCGGGAGGGCAAGGTATCATGGCAGGCATCAACGCCCACATCAATTGCCACGGCGGAACACCCTTCGTGCTGCAAAGAGACGAAGCCTACATCGGCGTGCTGATCGATGACCTGATCACCAAAGGGGTGGATGAACCCTACCGGATGTTCACCTCACGGGCCGAATACCGCATCTTACTGCGCCAGGATAATGCAGACGAAAGACTGACCCGCAAAGCGGGTGAATTGGGACTTGCCACCAGCAAAAGGCTGCAATTACTTTCCCTAAAAGAGGAAAAAGTGAATGAAATCATCCACTTTGTGAGCAATTTCTCCATCAAGGCAGAAAGGATCAATCCCTTTCTGGAACGCATCGGCACAGCGCCGCTGAAACATGGAGTGAAACTACTGGATCTACTCACTCGTCCACATGTCGATCTCACCCTGATGGCAGGGGAGATTGCCCCACTCAACGAGTTGCTCCAGACAATCTCCGAACGCAAGGAAGAGATCATTGAATCGGCCGACATCAAAATAAAATACAACGGATACATCAAAAGGGAGCGAATCATGGCCGACAAGATAAGCCGTCTGGAGGATATCCGCATCAAAGATAAATTCAATTACAACGAGATTCAGTCGCTCTCGACAGAGGCGCGGCAGAAGCTCACCCGGATCAACCCCGAAACCATAGCTCAGGCAGGAAGAATTCCGGGCGTCTCGCCCAACGACATCTCCGTTTTACTGGTCCTGTTGGGACGGTAAAAGGAGAATGTTTCACGTGGAACATTTTCAAATAAAAAAATATAAACAGAAAAAATGAGTATCGAAACATTAAGCGCCGCCGTCAGAAACATCCCGGATTTTCCCATTCCAGGTATTCAGTTCAAAGACATCACCACCCTATTCCAGTCGCCGGAACATTTAAAGGATCTTTCAGAGATTCTGCTTGAGCGATATCGCAACAGGGGAATTACGAAAGTTGTGGGAATCGAATCGCGTGGATTTTTCATGGGGCCGGCACTGGCTATTCAATTGGGAGCAGGTTTTGTCCCTGTTCGCAAACCGGGCAAATTGCCCTTTGACGTAATGGAAGAAACCTACACGAAGGAGTATGGAGAAGACACCATTCAAATACATGCCGATGCATTGGACAAGGACGACGTGGTGCTGATCCACGATGATCTACTGGCTACGGGAGGTACCATGCTGGCTGCCTACAATCTGATCAGGAAGCTGGGCGTTAAAACAATTTATATCAATTTTCTGATCGAATTGGAAGAGCTTAAAGGACGCAGTCTGTTTCCAGAAGGAGTTGAAATAGATACCGTCCTGAAATATTCCATATAAGCATTCACTAAGTAAACACTGCGAAAGATGCAACGATCCCCATTTTAGGGATCATCTTGACGAAGGATAACAACTCATTTTTGCCCAACAGCAACATAGGGCAAAAATGAGTTTTATTTTGTATTTTTGTTCTACTCAAACGACTCCGATTTTATATGACCGACGAGATTAAAAATACGCTGGCCGTTATACCGCACCAGCCTGGATGTTATCAGTTTCTGGATGAAAGGGGGACGGTAATATACGTGGGAAAAGCCAAAAATTTGAAGAAAAGGGTGTCATCCTATTTCAATAAAGTGCAGGAACATCCCAAAACAAGAATCCTCGTCAGCAAGATTCAAAAAATAAAATACATCGTCGTCAACAGCGAAGAAGATACATTTTTGCTAGAAAATAATCTGATCAAGGAATTAAGACCACGCTACAATGTATTGCTGAAAGACGACAAATCATATCCATCCATCGTGGTGAAAAATGAATTTTTCCAGCGGGTCTACAAAACAAGAAATATTGTCAGAGACGGTTCGAAGTATTATGGACCCTACACATCAGTACAGTCGGTGAATGCCCTACTGGAACTTTTTCGCGGAATCTATAAAGTGAGGACCTGTCGTCTGAATCTGACGCCCGAAAATATTGCTGCTGGAAAATTCAAGGTCTGTCTCGAATATCATATCAAGCGATGTGAAGGACCCTGTGAAGGACTTCAATCACTGGAAAGCTATCAAAAAAACATCGGTGAGATCACCGAAATCCTTAAGGGAAATGTCACCCTGATTGAGAAACAGATTGAGGAGAAGATGAAAGAGTTATCGCAGAAGATGCGTTATGAAGAGGCAAACGAATTGAAGGAAAAATGGATTTTAATTCAGAATTTCAGGGAAAAATCACAGGTAATCAGTAACATAAACTATAATCTGGATGTTTTTTCCATTGAGGAGAACGAAAATGCTGCTTTTATCAACTATCTGCACGTCGTTCACGGTGGAATAAACCAGGCATACACATTCGAGTATCGGAAGAAGCTCGATGAAACGCCGGAGGAGTTACTCGGTATGGGGATACTGGAGATGCGGCAACGCTACGGAAGCGAATCAAAAGAAATCATTGTACCCTTTATGCCCGATCTGAAATTGCAGGGTGTTGAATTTGTCGTTCCACAGCGTGGCGATAAAAAGAGTCTGCTCTCCCTCTCAGAAAAAAATGTGAAGCAATATAAAATTGACAAGCTCAAGAAATCGGAGATGCTGAATCCCGAACAACGAACCACCCGAATATTAAAAACCATGCAAAAGGATCTTCGACTAAAAGAGATACCCTTGCATATCGAATGTTTTGATAACTCAAATATTCAAGGGACAAATCCGGTGGCAGCCTGCGTGGTCTTCAAAAAATCTAAACCGTCAAAAAAAGATTACCGACACTTCAATATAAAGAGCGTCACAGGACCCGATGATTACGCATCGATGCGCGAGATTGTGGAAAGACGCTACTCTCGGCTGCTTAACGAAGGCTCTCCCCTACCCCAACTCATTGTGATTGATGGCGGTAAGGGACAACTGCACGCTGCCGTGGAATCACTCCAGAAAATTGGGCTCTACGGAAAAATTGCCGTAATAGGTATTGCGAAGCGTTTGGAAGAGATTTATTACCCCGGAGACTCGGTTCCACTCTATATCGACAAGAATTCGGAAACGCTTAAATTAATTCAACAACTGCGAGACGAAGCTCATCGGTTCGGTATCACTTTTCACCGACAAAAAAGGAGCAAATCACAAATTGTGTCGGAACTCGACGAAGTGAAGGGCATTGGGGTGGAAACAAAAAAGAAACTGCTTGTCCACTTCAAAAGCATCAAGCGGATAAAAGAAGCAAACGAGGAAGAGATTGCGAAGTTGATTGGAAAGAGCAAAGCCTCCATCATTACGTCCTGGATCGGGGGAGCAGAAAATAAAGAAGAGATAGAATAACGTTGTAGGATAATTAAAATATGCGATTGCTTATACAAAGGGTGACAGAAGCAGCTGTCGCCATTGGGGGTGAAACAAAAAGCAGCATTGGAAGCGGGTTGTTGCTGTTGCTTGGCATCGAAGCAGAAGATGGAGAAGAAGACATCGACTTTTTGTGCAGGAAAACCGTGAATTTGCGTATATTTGATGATGCGAACGGGGTGATGAACAAATCGATTTTGGAGACAGCAGGCGAGATCCTGGTCGTTTCACAGTTCACGCTCCATGCGAGTACTAAGAAAGGCAACCGTCCTTCATACATCCGGGCAGCCAAACCTGAAATAGCGGTGCCATTGTACCATCATTTTTGCCATAGTTTGTCTGCGTCACTGGGAAAACCGGTGCAAACAGGGGAATTTGGGGCTGACATGCAGGTACACCTGGTGAACAATGGCCCGGTTACCATCTGGATCGACTCCAAAAACAGGGAATAAAAAAACGGAGGAGAACATATGACAATTCAGGAAGCACAACAACATGTAGACCAGTGGATTAAACTATATGGTGTTCGTTATTTCAGCGAACTCACCAACATGACCCTGCTCATGGAAGAAGTGGGTGAGCTGGCGCGCATCATGGCCCGAAAATACGGAGATCAGTCCTTCAAGGAGTCCGATTTATCAAAAAACCTCCCCGATGAGATGGCCGATGTGCTTTGGGTACTGCTCTGCCTGGCAAACCAAACAGGCGTGAACCTGGAAGAGGCACTGCAAAAGAATATCGAAAAGAAAACAACAAGGGATGCCACTAGGCATTTGAATAACAGCAAGTTGAAATAAATAAACCTGCAGCACACTCATTCTTGCAGCAGGTTAACCACTTTTTTAACAGTACAATTTAAAACTTTAATACACCATAAGAATGGAATCGGATAAATACGTAAAAGCCCTCGGGAGTCACCCGCTAAAAATGACAGACAATGAAGTAACTGAAAACGCAAGCCGGATCATCGCTGAAAAATTTGAAGAGAACAATACAAGGGAAGTTTATAAAAAGATCTATAGCTGCATCGACCTCACCACACTTAACACGACCGACACCAAAGAAAGTGTCTGGCAATTTGTGGAACAAGTGAACCGCTTTGACGGCTCCACGCCTGAACTGGATAATGTGGCTGCCATCTGCGTATACCCTAATTTCGCACGCGTGGTGAAGGAAGCTTTGACCGCCGATGTGAAAATTGCCGCTGTATCGGGAGGATTTCCTGCCTCACAAACCTTTGTGGAGGTGAAAGTAGCCGAAACAGCATTGGCCGTGAGCGATGGTGCCGACGAAATTGACGTCGTGATCAATGTAGGACTGTTACTGGGAGAAGAATATGAAGAGATGTGCGAGGAGCTGTCCGAAATAAAAGAGGCCTGCAGAAATGCCACTCTCAAGGTTATTCTGGAAACTGGTGCTTTGAAAAGCGCTGCCCTGATACACAACGCAGCCATTCTATCAATCTACTCGGGTGCCGATTTCTTGAAGACTTCTACCGGAAAAGGATATCCAGGAGCAACACCCGAAGCAGTGTATGTGATGTGCCACGCCATCAAATCTTATTATGACAAGACAGGGATGAAAGTAGGCCTGAAAGTCGCCGGTGGTGTTTCATCTACCACCGATGCCGTCAAATACTACACCCTCGTAAAAGAACTGCTGGGAGAAGAATGGTGCAACCCTACCCTCTTCCGAGTGGGAACAAGCAGGCTGGCTGGAACACTTTTGTCTGAAATAAATCCCGTATAAATCAAGTAAAAAAACAGCTTGTATGAAAGAATTTGTATTAACCGCTGCGATGGGTTTGCTGTCATTTACCTGTCTTCAGGCACAAGAAAGCAGAATGACATCCTCCTTGCGCCAGCTTCCCTACTGGCAGGATCTGAACGTGGTGCAAGTAAACAAAGAATACCCACGCACGCAATTCATGACTTTCGACAACAAACAGGATGCTTTGCAGACTCGATTTGAACAAAGCAAATATTACCGGTCACTCAACGGAACGTGGAAGTTTTTCTATGTGGATGGCTACAAGCAACTTCCTGAAAACATCACCGACTCAACCGTGACACTAGAGGGATGGAAAGATATAAAAGTCCCCGGTAACTGGGAGATACAGGGCTTTGGTACCCCCATCTATGTGAACCACCCGTATGAATTTGTGGAACGTAATCCGATAACACGTTTCCCGAAAATGGCCCCACCCTATCTGCCGGAGCAGAATCCGGTTGGCGTGTATCGCCGGGAGATTGAGATCCCTGAAGATTGGAGTGAGAGAGAGATTTTCCTCTGCATCGACGGAGCCAAATCGGGCGTATATCTATACATCAACGGAAAAGAGGTGGGTTACAGTGAAGATTCCAAAACCACCGCTGAGTTTCGTATCAGCAAGTATGTGAAGCCGGGTAAGAATTCACTTGTATTGAAGATATATCGCTGGAGCACAGGTTCGTACCTTGAATGTCAGGATTTCTGGCGCATCAGTGGTATCGAAAGGGATGTTTTTCTGTGGTCACAACCCAAGACTTCCTTGCGCGATTTCAGGGTAAAATCTACGCTCGAAGACAACTACAAAGATGGCGTTTTTGAACTGGAAGCTACGGTAGCCAATTACCTCACAGGAGTCTCCGAAGCAAATGTCGGCTATGAACTGCTGGATGCGTCAGGAAAAACAATTCTGACGGGCAGGAAACAGGTGAGTATGCAAAGCAACGGCCAGAGTGCTGTCCGTTTCAATGCAACCTTGCCCGATGTAGCTACCTGGACGTCGGAAAAACCCAACCTTTACAAACTGTTGATTACAGTCAACCGCGAAGGGGATGATACAGGGGAAGTGGTCCCCTAC
>CAZRRC010000054.1:0-17822 GCA_964602395.1 uncultured Proteiniphilum sp.
CTGGGAAGCGAGGTGCATCACATCAACCAGTTGACGGTGATCGCGAGCGAGAGCTACGACCGCTTTGCAAAGGCGCTCCAGTCGGAGATCGCCGAGGTGATTGCCGACCGGCCACAGAAGGTTTCTCCCGCGTTGTTCAAGGATAAGGTGCTCTCAGATAAACAGGGTAAGCCCTATCCCGTGAGCGAGGAGGAAGCATTGGTACTCTACGAGAGCCTGGCGGGCTATGGTTACGTGAAAGCGGGTACGCTGACCGATAAGTACTACGAGGACAAGGAGAGCGGAAGCTTCCAACTGCCTGAGGAGGTTGAAGCCAGCAACGAGTCGGTGATGCATATCCTCGATTCGGTCTACAACCCGAAGATGCTTGCTCCCGAGAATGCACGGGGCAACAACGTGGAACTCCGTTTCGATGAACAGAAGTTCAACCGCGAGGAGTTTAAAAAACTGTGGGCAAACATCAACACCAAGACGGCCTACGTGGTGGACTTCGAGACAGAGGAGTTGGTCCGTAAAGCAATTCAGCGACTGAACAACCATTTGCACGTGTCGAAGATCTTTTTCACCGTCACCTTGGGAGCTTTGGAAAAGATTGAATCAAAAGAATCGTTGGAAGTAGGAGAGGGGTTCAAACAGCAATCGTCGAAGCACATCGATGTGCACGCTGCAGTGAACGGCAACGTGAAGTACGACCTGGTGGGCAAGGTGGTGGCTGAAACGGGACTGACCCGCAATACGGTGGTGAAGATCCTTACGGGTATAGAGAAACCGGTGTTCGACCAGTTCATGCTCAATCCTGAGGAGTTTATCCTCAAATGCTCCAACCTAATTAACGAGGAGAAGGCGACGGTGATCATTCAGCATATCGCTTACAACAAGTTGAAGGATAGCTTTGGTACGGAGATCTTCACCGAACCAACTTTGAAAGGCAAGCTCGGAGTGAATGCGATTGCAGCAAACAAACACTTGTACGATTACGTGATCTTCGATTCAGTCAAAACAGAAAAACCGTTTGCCGAACAATTGGATATAAGCAATGAGGTGAGCGTATACGTGAAACTTCCCAAGGGCTTTTACATCAACACGCCGGTGGGGAAATACAATCCCGACTGGGCTATCGCGTTTAACGAAGGTACCGTGAAACATGTCTATTTCGTGGCCGAAACCAAGGGGAATATCTCCACCATGGAATTACGTGGAATTGAAGATGCCAAAATTACCTGTGCCCGGAAACACTTCCAGGCCATCAGCAGCGACAAGGTAATATTCGACGCGGTAAAAAACTATCAGGAGTTAATGAGTTTGGTGAAATGAATCTGTTAAGACATGTAAAAAGTGAATTTCCAATTTTGTCAATGAAATGTAGCGAACCTTCTCACGAAAAAAAGGGTTTACACGAAACTTTTATTTATTAAATTCCTTTGCGGTAAGAAACTCCCAAATACGTTCCAGGTGGGTATAACTTCCTGTTTCCGGAGAAGCTTTTCGCTGGAAACAATGATCGCGAGTTGCCAAGGTATGAAGTTCACTCTGAATGCCCATTTGTAGCATTTTCTCCCAAGTCTTTACTGAGTTCATGGCTGCCCATCCATCGGCATCTCCGTGTATAAACAGCATAGGAGCAGTTTTCAAATCGAATGAGAATTCCGGAGCCAATATAGCATCATCTTCATTCCCTTTTTTCACATTGGGTTGATTCAATCCATCGGTCAGTGCATAGGCAGGATAAATGCCAATCCCCCACTGCACATGACAAGGCTGTTTGTCAATTGCGTCAATAGGCAAATAAGACCGATGCAAAGACGAAGTAACTCCCATTAAAGTTAGGTGTCCGCCTGCCGAACTGCCCATGATACCAATTCGTTCCGGATCAAGTCCGCGCTTAGCCGCTTCGCTTCGTACAATTTTAATGGTACGCTGCAAGTCTTGCCAGGCAGTTGTATGCTTAGCCAACCCAGTTGTAGGCCGAGGTGTACGATACTTCAACGTTACTACCGTCATTCCCTTTTCATTCAGGAAACGACGCGCAGGTGCTACCTCAAAACCATCCGGGTCGTTTCCGGTATAACTACCTCCCGAATAGATAATCTGTATTGCCTTTGTTTTCAGATTCTTTGGTGTATGCCATTCCAGATATGGTGTACACTGATTAGGCTGAATATCTGGTGTTTTTCCCTCTGGCCAGATATCCATCTTTGAATAATCAAGACGGTCGCTATCATCGGCATAGCGTTTCATCAACTCCACCTCTTCTTCTAACTTCCCCATATATCCCATTTGGCGCATAAATTCAATTCCTCTTTCCAGTCCGAAAGCGCCATGTCCCTTATCCGCATACAGGTGTAATTCGGCAGGAATATTCATTCGTCTGAGTTGCCGGTAAACCAATGTTGAAGTATGTGGAGCATAAACGTCGGTTCCTCCGTGATGAAGACTCATTGGGCAGGTTCGTTCATCAAATTTAAAAACAGAACTCAATTTTACATCCGTTCCATATCCTTGTCGGCTTGCAGGTATGCCTGTTTCGGCATCGGTCGTACCATAAGCCGGGGCATTCACAATTGCCCAATTGATATGACAAGGCAGCTCGTCTATCGGGTCTATCTTATCATAAGCCGAAGTTTGCGAACTGGTAGCCAATAGCAAGGCTAAATGCGAACCAGCCGACATGGAGATAACTCCAATCCTTTCCGGGTCAAATCCACGTTTCTTTGCTTCGCTTCGAACCTTACGAACAGCACGTTGTCCATCTTCCCATGCAGTTTGATAAATTGGAAGCCCCACAGGTCTGGGCGTCCTATATACAAAGTTCACACATTGAAATCCTAATTGCGTAAATGTTTTGTTCCATAGTTTAATGAGTTCCACATCACAACAGGACTCGTAACCACCGCCCGAAATAAGAATCATACATCCTCCATTGTGTACTTCCTTAGCTGGAGCATCGTACCATTCCAGGTAAGCGACCCGATTCTTGTCCGCTTTAAAATCTTTTTGCCCGGCCTCGTCTGTCATGGCAGCAATCTGATGGTCTTGCCTATGTGGCATTTTATCCTTTGGCCAAATATTAACCCTTTCACTAGCAAATAAACTAATGCTAATAAACAAAGCTAATAAGCATGTCATCTTTCTCATAGTCGTATTTTTTAAATATAAAGTAAAGAGAACAAAAGTAAGTAAATTCTTTGAAGTAGCTTACTCCAACTGAAGGTCAAAGCCGCTTTATCATCTTGTTTTTACCTAATTTCGGTTTAATGTAAGCCTTATCAACTCCATTCCTATTCGAAGTATATTAGGACTATATTAGAGCGATATTAGGAGAATATTAGGAGCTGTACCAATTCAGGACGATACAGTACCGTCCAACTTTGCCAACACTATCCTTCCAAATATTTAGTCTGGATGATAAGAAGGAGTAGTGGGGGATAGCAACTTTTGTATCACCTTGGGTTCATGTGGAGCGTTAAAAAAAAACACAATTCGTACGTGTTCAAGAACATTTTGTTTCTTTCCGCGGTTCTAAAAATGTTCTGAAATGCATTAGTCACAGTATAAATTATCTAATTATGAATGCAATGAAAGATTTTGACAGAAAGAGCTCGAAAGCAGAAAGAAGCCCGAGCCAATATATAACGGAGGATGATGCCAATGACTTTGGCCAGGAGAAAGATCTGGATGAGGATCCGGATACCGACCTGGATGAAGATTTGGATGAAGACTTGGATTTGGAAATCGACTTGGATGAGGATCTGGAATGGGACCCTGAATTGGATATGGACATCGACTTGGAGATTGATCCCGACCAAAGCGAAGCCAGCCGATACAACGAAGAAGAATTCCTTGACTCCGATGAACAGGTCAATGAAAATGATTCATTAAATGAAAACAGGGTGGTTAATTGACCCGTTTAATAAAAGTACCGCGATCCAACTCGTCGAAAGCCAGTTGCAGCTCTTCCCGGCTGTTCATCACAATGGGACCGCCCCAGGCGACAGGCTCACGAAGTGGTTTAGCTGCCAGCAACACAAAACGGGCACCCTGATTTCCTGAACGTACAACGACTGCATCGTTTGTCTCTTCATCGGGATTGGTGGGACGAAATAAAACGGCACACGATTTCTCTTCAAAATCCGAGAGCTGCTCATCCACAGCCAATGTCCCGTCCAGCAGATAGATGAACAGCGTTTCATTATTTGGGGTTTCCGTGTAGGTCCATGTACTATCGGGTGCAAGATCGATATCAAGGTAGGTAACCTTCACATACTTGCCTTCAAAGATGCCTTGTTTTCCTTTATAAGAGCCTGCCAGTATCCTGACAACCGCATTTTCTTCCGTTGTAACAACAATCTTGTCCTGCGTGATATCACCATAGGCGGGTTCGGTCATCTTATCTTTTGCCGGCAGGTTGACCCAAAGCTGGCATCCCAGCATCCTCTCCGACGCTTTCGGCATCTCCTGATGAATGATTCCCGATCCGGCCGTCATCCACTGGCACTCCTGGTCATGGATGGCCCCCTTGTTGCCCAGACTGTCGCCATGTTCAATTCTGCCTTTCACGAGGTAGGTGATCGTTTCGATGCCTCTGTGCGGGTGCCAGGGGAAACCTTTGATGTAATCCTTTGGATCTGTGGAATCAAATCCGTCGAGCATGAGAAATGGATCGAAATCGGGAATGGTTTCTGCCCCCAATACCCTGCGTAAACGAACACCGGCACCATCTACCGCATGTTGACCTCTTACAATTTGAGTCGCTTTTCTATTATTCATAAAATATCTCTTTTTGTTGGCTAAAGATACCTGATTTTTTTATAAAAGGCGAAATAAAAAGTACATAATTTAAAAGACCGAAATACACTCTTTTTTTTTCATGCTCATTCAGTTAAGATGAGTTTTTCCCAGCTACTTTGAAATAGAAATATCACGTTTGAGATTGAATATTATTGGGTAAAGACTTGCAAGCTATTTTATTTTGATATTACTTTGCAGAACAAAGTACTTTCAAATGGAAAAAGAAAAATACATAAACGACTTGAGTGAGATTCGAAAGATCATGAGTCGCAGTTCCCGGTTCATTTCCCTCAGTGGCCTTTCGGGTGTGTCGACAGGATTTATTGCTCTGGCGGGAGCGCTGCTGGTCCGTCAACTGGTTTTCAGACATCACGATTATTTGGTTTATGAAGCGGTTCCCATCGATGCGGACAATCTAAGGAATTTGTTGCTGATCGCCATGGGAACGCTGTTGTTATCGGTTTTCAGTGCCCTCTGGTTCACGGGTAGAAAGAGCAGAAAGGAGAACCAGCATGTGTGGGATAATCAGGCGAAGCGACTCCTGACTAATTTGCTGATTCCATTGACAGCTGGCGGAATCCTCTGTCTGATACTCTTATTCAGAGGATATGTGGGTTTTCTTCCCGGATTGACATTGATCTTTTACGGACTGGCACTGGTAAACGGCAGCCATTACACATTGAGTCATATCCGGTATCTGGGAATCGCTGAGATCGTGCTGGGTCTTGTTGCGTTCCTCTTTATTGAACAGAGCCTTTACCTGTGGATGTTGGGCTTCGGCGTGATACAGATGATTTATGGTTTGATGATTCAGCGGAAAGGATAAGTGGTGAAAGATTTTCTAAAAGATTTGGATAAGGCATTTGAAAACAGAATCCGGTTGGGTATCATGTCGGCACTGATGGTGAATGATCAACTGGATTTTAATACGTTGAAGGATTTGCTGGGTGTCACCGATGGTAATCTGGCAAGTCACCTTAAATCATTGGAAAAAAGCGAATACGTCTCCTTCAGCAAATCATTTCTGGATCGCAAACCAAACACCACCTACGCCGCCACAACCAAAGGTAAAATGGCATTCAGGAAACATATCGGCGCGATAGAGAAGCTTCTTCAGTAAGGTCGCTTCTCCTTGATCATGTTATGCACAATTTTGTCAGTTTATTCATCACACATTATTATTTATGGGATATGGAAACAGCAATAAGAGAGAATCTAAATCATCCCGGTGAACTGGAAAAACTTTACCGGTCCGATAAAAAACGTTTTGAGAAATCGTTCTTTGCCATCTATCCTGATATTGCCGCTCTTCCAATGGCCGACATTTGGAAAGCAAGATTGGCATACAATGACCCAAATGATGCAAAATGGAAGGTCGACAGGAAGGATATTTTTTATCTGATTGTCTCCTGTCTGTTGGCTGCTCTGTTAATCAAAATTCCCCTGTGGTTTGATTTTAATCCGGAGATATACCCCTTCTACATGAGAAATACTGGAATCATTGTTTTCCTGGGATTGTCGACCTACGCTTTTTTTACAAAAAGTCGTCTCAACCTTCGAAATGTAATGATAACGTTGTTGGTATATGTGTTAGCGGCTCTGTACGTCAACTTGCTTCCGACAGCTAAGGGAAGTGATTCAGTTATTTTGGCTTACATACATTTGCCGCTGTTCTTGTGGTGCCTCTATGGCGTTGTTTTTATCGATTTTGACCTGAAAGAGCGGTCGAAAAGAATAGATTACCTCAAATACAACGGAGATCTGGCCATCCTGACTCTCCTGATCCTGATTGGGGGAGGGATTCTCGCTGCGGTAACTGTTGGTTTGTTTTCAGCGATCGGCCTGAATATCGAAAAATTCTATATGGAGAATATTGCCGTCGTTGGATTGGTCGCATCACCCATTGTAGCCACTTTTATTATCAGGAACTTCCCTACAATTACCGACAAACTTGCACCGATTATTGCTCGGATCTTCAGCCCGCTGGTGTTGGTCACGCTGTTGGTCTATCTGATATTTATGATTGTGACAGGAAAAGATCCTTATAACGACCGGGATTTTTTGCTTGTATTCAATCTGATGCTTCTGGGAGTGATGGCAATTGTCGTTTTTTCGGTTGCGGGCACATCGACCCATGAAAAGCAACGTTTCAATGAATGGATACTTTTTATACTATCTCTCCTGACACTCGTGGTTGATCTGGTGGCGCTTTCTGCCATCATCTACAGAGTGGGAGAGTTTGGATTTACACCCAACCGGACTGCCGTGCTCGGCTCCAATCTCCTGATATTTGTACATCTTGTGTTGATCACGATCGATCTTTTCAAGGTTGTAAGGAAAGGGAAGGAGATGAAAATTGTGGAACAGACCATCGTCAAATACCTGCCGCTATATACTGCATGGACGCTTTTGGTGACGTTCCTCTTTCCCGTAATTTTTGGATGGAAGTAAACTGGTGTTGAATTGTAGATATAAAGCAATGTCGGACCAATGATTAATCAGTCCGACATTCTTTCGTGTTATACAAGTTATTGATTTAGAGTAAATTGGTTGTCTTACTAGGATTCGAACCTAGACAAACAGGCCCAGAATCTGTTGTGCTACCATTACACCATAAGACAATGTCTGTTTGAGACTGCAAAAATACAAAAAAATGTGATAACCAAAAAATTTTCAAGAGGAAACTGGATATTTTATGCAATTCTTTCAGTTTTTATCGAGTAAAATCTGTTTGTCACAGTAGAAATCGAGTAAGGTGGCGTATACCGGGTGCTGCCGCAGTATGTAACCATTCCCGATAAGAAACAACTGCTGCCGTGCCCGTGTGATGGCCACATTCAGCTTTCTGTCCACCGTACCGTCGTGATTCAGGTTAGAAAGATAGGTCAGCTGACTGGGTTTGTTCACGCAAAAAGAAAGTATGATCACATCGCGCTGACTGCCCTGAAACCGTTCCACGGTGTCAATCATGATTTTATCCGTATCCTGCAGCCCTGATTCCGACAGTTTGTGTTTGATCAGCGCAATTTGATTCCGGAAAGGTGCGATGATACCTACACAATCCGGATCGAACGGGATATTGTTTTCAGCATAGATTCTCTGCATAGATTGCAACAGTTCCACAATTACTGCTGCCTCCGTTTCGTTGAGTTTATCGGAGGTAGAAGTAGGCGTATCGATCTGCTCTGTGGAGAAAAAAGCGGTACGCCGGGTCGCTACACAATGGTCAATCACGTGACCGGAAGAGCAACTCAAATTCCAATCGGAGGATTGCCATTCGCATGCGGGAAAGAGGCTCTCGGAGTAGAAAAAGGTTGCCGGGAAGCGGGCGATATCTTCGTGCATTCTGCCCTGCCGGGTAAGCTGTATGTAAGCATGGTGCCACCCTTTTTCTTTGCAACGGCGCAAGAGTCGCTCGAAAAGTGAATCACGGCAATCGAGCATGCCCACGTTTCGCAGAGAAGGCTCCTTAATTTCAGAGCGCAGCGGTGTTTGCAGTACAATGGTGGCAAGTTGATTGTGGTCGCCAATCATGATGAATTGATCGAAATGGGGTAACAATCCGATAATCTGAGGTTCCAGAATTTGCGATGCCTCGTCGATGATGGCCACATGAAAATGTTTGAGCGAGAAGAGCTCCATCTTTCCCGTGATGGAGGCCAGTGTGGAGACATAGATGCGTGTTTCCTGTATCTCCCTGCGCAACGACTCCCTGCTTGTAGCTTTCTCCGAAATCTTTTGCAGCAGCCGGTGGCGGTATGGTTCGGCACAAGAGAGTTCGCTCCCAATCCTGATGTAGGTGTCACAGGAACCGTTGCTACAGCCAAAGGCCGCGTTGATGGCATCGCAAAGCTCATCTACTGCCCGATTGGTGTAGGCCAGTACCAGGATGTTACAGCCGGGTTTGTTGTGGTATTCTTCAATTAGCCGACGGGCAAAAATGGAAGTTTTCCCCGTTCCCGGTGGCCCCACAATAAGAAAATAATCTTCCGCATGCATCGCTTTGTCGATGATCTCGTCGTGTGAGGTGTTTGTGCGATCCTCATCTGCCATCTTCTTCATGCCGGGCGGCTTCAGTCCCAGAAGGAGTTCTCTCTTCTGTTTCGATGCTTTGAGGAATGAAAAAGTGCTTTTGAACATGTTGTTGCAAGAGGTATCGAGGCTATCGTGTTCAATGGCCCACAGCCGGTGATCATCATAAAAGTGGCGGTTTTTTTGCTTATACCGAAAACGTACCTCCACCTGCTCCCGGGTTATTTGAACGATGGTTCCCTTGAGAATCTGCTGGTTTAGCACCGTGTCGTTGTCATCGCTTCTGGGATACACAATACAGATCTCCCCTTCGCGGAAGTTCACAATATCGCAGTCGGCTTCACTGCGGGTAAAATAAATCGTTCGCTCATTTCCAGTGTCATCAATCTCCCGGATAGAGAGGTCGGAAAGTACATCCAGCGATGCACTGCGTTCTACAAAATTGCTGTTCCAAAGAGAAGCAAGACCATTGGGGGCATTGGTATCATCGGTACCTACCTTTTGCAGGTAAAGCTCTTCCGAAATAAAACGGATGTAGCGGTAGAGCCATGCTAGCTCCAGTTCGCTGCATTGTGTTAGCAGACTGCGGATCTGTTCAATCTTCTGCAAGTAGAAACCGGGAACTCTTTGGGATGAATCAACCGACAACAAGGCCTCAAATAGTGCAGCTACCCGGTTGTTGTCTCCATAGATGATGTCCTGTTCTATGGCCACTATCTGATTCCTGAGCTGGATGATCCTTTTTGTCAGATCATCGGACGCGGCCGCAAACCGCAGGTTCTCACCTGGCCTGTCGGCTGCGGAATAGAGAATGGCCGCATCCACATGGCGGGTCTCTTTTCCAAATACACCCTCCACCATCATCCGGTAGACGGTAGTCTGTACTTCGTGGTTGGACGCAATTCTGGCGGGATCGTATGCCGGAAAAGGCAGTCTTCCCGATTTCAGTTCCACGATCTTCGCCTCCTTACCCTCCGGCGGCAGGTACAGCAAATCGAGCCTTCCCTGGAATCCGAAATGCTCACTGAAGAACGAAGGCTCCAGGGTACAATAGTGCACATCGATTCCATTTTTTGGGAAATCGTCCCGTATGACCCTCTTGATCTGCTCAAACTGATCTTTCGCTTTCAGCATGAACGAGCGAAAGTCGCCATCGGAACGTATATCCTCACAACTGGTATATTCAAATGGCGATTGTTTGAAAGAACGCAAAAAGACATCGTTGAAAGAAACAGCCTCGGCGTTTCTGGCATAAACCAGCTCATCGAGAAAGAAGTTGGCCAGGTTTCCCAGTAGCAGATAGGAACGATTCTCTTTCTCCTCCAGTCTGTTGCGGAAATAGTGCAACGGTGTGACAGCATAATCCTGAAAGCATTCTGCAATGGCAGAGGCATCGATCAGGTAATCGGGTTCCAGGACAATCAGCTTTGGAATATATTGTCCATTTTTATCCACATCGCAATCGATCAGGTTTATTTGGACCCCTTCCCGTAATATTTCTATCCATTGCGCAGGACTGTTCTTCTCCTGTGTGATCTCATGTTTTACAATGATTTTATGGCGCGGATCGTCCACGCTCACACAGTGCAGCAGATCTTTCTCAGACTCTATTTTCAACAATTTTACCCGAATCCTGCCGGAAGACAACGGGGCTCCCTTGTTTGACTCTACGGATGCAGCGCTGCAGTTATCTATTTCCTCCTTTTGGAATGCTGGGTTGTTCATGTCAAGGCTTGAATGATTTTCGGAAGAAATATCACGATACCCACCGCCAATGCGGCCAATGCTGCAATCAGCACACCTGCTGCCGCAAGGTCTTTCGCTTTTTTAATGGTCGGATGAATTTCCTTGTTACAGACATAATCGGCAAGTGCCTCGAGCGCACTGTTTATCGCCTCCAGTCCAAGCACCAGTCCAATGACAATAATCAGGGCGAGCCATTCCGTTCTCGAGACATGTAGTACAAAACCCAGAAACAGGGCTGCTATGGCAGCCATGAACTGGATCAGTGCATTCGGTGTTGTCCGCAGCAAAGTGTGTAACCCCGCAAAAGCATGCCGGAATGAATTTATTCTTTTATTCAAGTAGGTCATATATATGGTGACATGAACATTCAAAATTACAAAAATAGTTCGTCCCCTCAAAAGTATCGCTGAAGGGACCGTATTTTCAGCTTCACGCTTCGGCAACTCAATATTGCCATAACAAATAGATTGATTGAAATATTATCTAACCGGAGGGGAGTAAAAGCGCGAAGTTTGCTACCTTTGTAAAAAGGGGAAATCACACCAAACACCCGAAATTATATGTCTCTACAATGTCCCTTATGTGGAAAGAATAAAGCGACAGAAGCGTTGTTTTGTGAAGATTGTTCGAAGAAAATTCGCACCGATTACGAGGTAGAGCTGCCTGAAAGCCTGAAAGTAAAGACGGCGCCGGTTGTCGGGGAGCAGGAAGAAAAATCGGAGAATGAGGCACACAGCGAATCAGACCGTGCCAACGATCACGAGGAGATACAGCAGGAGTTCGATAGTCGAAAGAGGAAAAAAGGAAAATCTTTTCTGTGGTTTATTCTGGTCACCGTTATTTTGGCAGGTGCTTTTTTAGTGTACAACGAAACAATAAGAAAGAATAACCTCGAACGCGCTGCCTGGGATATGGCGCTGAAAGTAAACTCCGTGGAAGGATATCTTGCTTACATGGCGTCACATCCTACTTCAGCGCGCTTTGGAGAAGCGCAAGCCAGGCTGATGAGTCTCAAGGAAGGAGAAGCAACGGACTGGGAAAAGCTCAAAACGACCGACAACCAGTCGGCCTTGCGCGACTTCCTACAACAGTATCCCGAGAGCCCCTATCGTTCGCTGGTGATGATGCGGCTCGATTCACTCTCCTGGATGGGAGCATTGCAATTAAATCGTGCCGAAGCCTATTCCGATTATATGTTACAGGTGCAGCGGGGTGACTTCAAGGGTGAGTATCTTACGCTGGCCGACAGTCGCTACACGATGCTGTTCCAGTCGTATCCCGTGAATGAGGCAGATCTCGACAGCATTCGCCGAACCGTGGAAGGGTTCTACAGGTCTCTCTCCTCCGTCAGCCACGATGGCATAAGTCATTATCTGGCACCCGTGGTGGATCGTTTTTTTGAATCGGGGAGGGCTTCCCGTGAGAGGATTGCAGGTGAGTTGCTGATTGCGGCAGCACGTTCACAGGATGCTACGCTGCAATTTGATGTAGATCCGAGTGCGGTGCAGTATGAAAAAACTATGGAAGGGGGTTATAAGGTAAACGTTCCCATTGTAAAGTCGTTCGTGAAGGAAGAAACCATCACGAACTTGCCGGGTTATATTGTTCACATGGAGTTAAACTCCCTGTTTCAGATCATCGCCATTTATGAAACGAAACCATATCCCGGAGCACCCTGAACGATGAGGAAGAGATTCCCCGAGGGGTAGCGACTCTTCCTCCAAACCAAATGAAAATGTTGTTTGTTTAAACAGTGACTATGCAATTCCAACTTACATCAGAATATAGACCTACCGGTGATCAGCCCGAAGCCATTAAATCGCTGGTTGAGGGACTCCGGCAGCAGGTTCCCTATCAGACACTGCTGGGTGTAACCGGATCGGGAAAAACTTTTACCGTAGCCAATGTCATTGCTCAAGTGAACAAACCGACGCTGGTGCTCAGTCACAATAAAACGCTGGCAGCCCAGCTCTACAGTGAGTTTAAGGGGTTCTTTCCGCACAACGCGGTGGAATACTTTGTCTCTTATTACGATTATTATCAACCCGAAGCATATATCCCCACTACCGATACCTATATTGAAAAAGATCTTGCCATCAACGACGAGATCGAGAAACTCCGGCTTGCTGCGACCTCCTCACTGCTCTCAGGACGGAATGATGTGATTGTGGTGTCGTCGGTTTCCTGCCTCTATGGTATCGGGAATCCGGAGGATTTTCAGAAAACAACCATCGAGGTAAGGGTGGGGCAGACCATCGAGCGGGATCAACTCCTGCGGTTGCTGGTCAACAGTCTTTATTCGCGCAATGAAACGCCCGACTTTGCTCGGGGTAACTTTCGGGTGAAGGGAGATACGGTGGATGTATTTCTGGCATACCACGATTATATTATCCGGGTGATCTTCTGGGGTGATGAGATAGAGAGCGTGGAATCGGTGGATCCCCTTACCGGCATCACCATGGAACGAATGGATGCGTACCGCATCTTTCCCGCAAATCTCTTTGTCACAACCCAGGAGCGCATCAACAGGGCCATAGACGAGATACAACTCGACCTGGGAAAGCAGGTGGAGTTCTTTCAGGAAATAGGAAAGCCGCTGGAGGCAAAACGTCTCTATGAGCGGGTGACCTACGACGTGGAGATGATTAGGGAGATTGGATACTGTTCCGGTATTGAGAACTATTCACGCTATTTTGATGGACGCCTGCCGGGAACACGTCCTTTCTGTCTCCTTGACTTCTTTCCGGAAGATTATCTTACCGTGATCGACGAAAGCCACGTGACCATTCCCCAAATACGTGCCATGTACGGCGGTGACCATTCCCGCAAGATCAACCTGGTGGAATTCGGATTCCGCCTCCCTGCTGCAATCGACAACCGGCCACTTAAGTTTGAAGAATTTGAAGCACTCTCGCCCGAGATCATCTTCGTGAGTGCCACCCCGGCCGACTATGAACTGGAGAAGTCGGAAGGTATTGTGGTGGATCAGTTGATCCGTCCCACGGGATTGCTTGACCCCCCCATTGACGTACGTCCGAGCCTGAATCAGATTGATGACCTCATGGAGGAGATTCAACAGCGGGTGGAGAAGGATGAACGCGTGCTGGTGACCACACTCACCAAGCGCATGGCGGAGGAGCTGACCAGCTACCTGGCAGGTAACAACGTGCGGTGCAACTACATCCATTCCGATGTGGAAACACTTGAGCGTGTGAAGATTATGGACGATTTGCGTGCTGGTTTGTACGATGTGCTAATCGGAGTGAACCTGTTGCGCGAAGGCCTCGATTTGCCGGAAGTATCGCTTGTGGCCGTGCTCGATGCCGACAAGGAGGGCTTCCTTCGTTCCCATCGTTCCCTTACGCAGACAGCGGGACGTGCTGCCCGCAACGTGAACGGTAAGGTAATCTTCTATGCTGATAAGATCACAAACAGCATGCAGATGACCATCGATGAAACAAACCGACGAAGGGAAAAACAGATGAAATACAACGAAGAACATGGCATCTCACCCCAACAAATCAAGAGAAGTCGTTCTTCCGCACTCAACAAGGAGTATACTTCCACAATAGAAGCAAAAGCATATGTGGAACCGGACTATTATGCATTGGCTGCAGAGCCGCTGACTGCGTATGCCACGACCGACGACCTGAAGACCAAAATTGAACAGACCCGCAAGGCGATGCTGGCCGCAGCCAAGAAACTGGAGTTTCTGGAAGCCGCTCAGCTACGCGATCAGCTGGTGATGCTGGAGGAGATGTTGAAATGATGTGATGATGAGATAATGTGTGAATAATAAAATAGTAAATAAGTGAAAATGAAATCAGACATTCAAATTGCGAGAGAGACACGCTTGAGAAGAATAAAAGATATTGCAGAAGAAATCGGGATACCACGCGATGAGGTAATCAGCTTTGGCCGGCACATGGCAAAAGTACCTGCCGGGCTGGTCAATCCTGAGAAGATAAATCAAAGTAACCTTATCCTGGTCACCGCAATCACTCCTACAAAGGCCGGTATTGGAAAAACCACCGTTTCTATTGGACTGGTACTCGGACTGAACAAAATAGGGAAGAAAGCCATTGTCGCCCTGCGTGAACCTTCACTGGGACCGGTCTTCGGCATGAAGGGGGGAGCTGCGGGAGGCGGCTATGCCCAGGTACTTCCCATGGAGAACATCAACCTGCACTTTACCGGCGATTTTCATGCAGTAACCACGGCACACAACACCATCTCGGCATTGCTCGATAATTATATATTCCGGGTACAAGGTACGGGAGATGAGATAAAAGAGGTGCTCTGGAAAAGGGTTCTGGATGTGAACGACCGCAGCCTGCGTTATATTGTCACTGGACTGGGACCCGGAAATGGCGTGCCCCAGGAGGCAGGATTCGACATCACTGCCGCTTCGGAGCTGATGGCCATCCTTTGCCTGGCTGAAAATGAAGAAGACCTGCGCCGTCGCATCGAAAACATCCTGTTGGGTTATACCCGAAACGGCAATCCATTTACCGTAAAAGATCTGGGTGTGGCTGGTGCTATCACCGTGCTGATGAAGGATGCCATTCATCCCAACCTGGTGCAGACCACCGAAAATACACCGGCATTTGTTCATGGTGGCCCGTTTGCCAACATTGCACACGGTTGTAACTCGGTGCTGGCGACCAAGATGGCTATGTCCTACGGCGACTATGTGGTTACTGAGGCCGGCTTTGGTGCAGACCTGGGAGCGGAAAAGTTTTTTAATATCAAGTGCCGCAAGAGCGGACTGCGCCCCAAACTTACAGTCATCGTGGTGACTGCGCAAGGGCTCAAGATGCATGGCGGAACCCCCGAAAAAGATATCAAGGTACCCGACATCGACGGACTGAGAAAAGGACTTGACAATCTGGAAAAACATCTCGCTAACCTGGCTGCATTTGGACAATCTGTCGTCGTGGCATTCAACAAATATGCTTTTGATACCCCGTCTGAAATCGAAACAATACGAATGTTCTGTGAAGAGAGGGGTGTATCATTTGCCGTGAACGAAGCGTTTACCGATGGCGGTAAAGGTGCAGTGGAACTGGCCAATGCGGTGGTGGAAGCGATAGAAAACAAGCCTTCTGGAGATCTGCAGTTTACTTATCAACTTGAAGACAGCATAGAAACAAAACTCAACAAGATCGCGACCAAAATTTATGGTGCCCGCGACGTGGTACTGAGTGAAACTGCATTGAAGAAACTCCGCTTCATTGAAGGTACCCCACTCGAAAAGATGCCGGTTTGTATTGCCAAGACGCAGTATTCCTTTTCTGCCGATCCCAAATGGTACGGCGTGGCAAAGGATTTTCGTTTCAAGATCAACGACCTGGTCATCAACCAGGGGTCCGAGTTTATCGTGGCCATTGCAGGAGAGATGATGCGTATGCCGGGTCTGCCTGCAGATCCACAGGCAAAACACATTGATATCATCGATGGAGAGATTGAGGGATTGAGCTGATGTTTATAAATCACACCCGCATCAAATCGGTCATGATGCCATCGGAAATGAAGATGCCATCGCGTGTGAGCTTCAGGGTGTCTTCGTCCCTGTTTAGCAGTTTTTGATCGAGATACTTTTGTGCATTTTCCATACAGAACTGAAAGAAAGGTTCTCCGAACCTGTTTTTCAGTTCTGTGAGATTTATGCCCCACATGGTGCGCAGGCCAGTCAGGATAAATTCATTGTACTTTTCGTGGGGCTTCAGTTGTTCTGTTACCCGCTCCGGTGAACCCGATGCCATGCTTTGGATATAGCGGTTGAGCGATGCAACGTTCCAGGAGCGGTTGTCTCCATCATAAGAGTGCGCTGCCGGCCCCAGTCCCACATATTTTTTATTTTTCCAGTAGGCGCTGTTGTGTTGTGAGAAACAACCCTCTTTGCCGAAGGCGGAAATTTCGTAGTGGATAAAACCATCGGCGGTGAGTCGGTCAATCAGTTTTGAAAACATGGCGATGCTGGTCGTTTCATCCACCTGACTGATCTTGCCTGCCTTCAGCAGCGAGTACATCCTGGTTTTCTCTTCGTAAATAAGATGATAGGCCGAAATGTGCTGTATATTCAGTGCGACGGCTTGATCCAGATTCCGCTCCCATAGTTCCAATGACTGGCCAGGCAGACCATACATCAGATCGATGCTGATATTACTGAAACCCTTCTCCTGACATTTCTTTACCGCTTCGACTGCTTGCAGGGCAGTGTGACGCCGACTCAGAAACTTCAGTTCCTCGTCGTCGAAACTCTGAATACCGATGCTGAGGCGGTTGACAGGAAGCTTTGCGAGCATCCCGATATAATCATCCGAAAGGTCATCGGGATTGGCTTCCACTGTGATTTCCGCATCGGCATCAATGCTGTACTGATTGGCAAGAGTCTCAAATATCTGTTTAAAATGATCCTGATGAAGGCGGGAAGGCGTTCCGCCACCAAAGTAGATGGTTTTCACCGTTTCGGAAAGCTCCTCTTTTCTTGTTTCTGCTTCCTTGCAGAGTGCCTCCACGAATGGACCCATCTGCGATTCGTTGGTGAGGGTATAAAAATCGCAGTATGTACAACGGGTCTTGCAATAAGGAATATGGATATAGATACCTGCCACCTTATACTTTCTGTTGTGGTTCAGCGGTCTGTTCGGCGTGATCGGTGTGTTTGCCTTTGTCCGCCGTTTTTTGTTCCTGTTCTGTAAGAAGTTTGTATGCTTCCAGATATTTTTGCAGGCGAGCCAAGTCATGGTACTGCACCTCGTCCCAGCGACGGATATCCATGTTGTCGGTCAGATCATTCAGCTTCACCCTCACAGCAATGGGGTTTCCCTGCAGCCTGACGATATAATCATCGTACGACTCATTGTCTCGTCGCGTCATGGCATCCACGCCATCGAGTATCTCCTTCGTAAATCCCTCTTCAGCAAGTTGATGCAATGTGAGCGAAGTGTCTTCCACCACATCGTGCAGAATTCCCACGATCTTCTCCTGTAGTGTATGTCCGGCGGTCATTACACGAAAAGGATGTTCAATGTAGGGGCGACCGTTGTGTGTGTCGAGCTGTCCTTCATGCGCCTCCATGGCGATGAGGATAGCCCGATGAAGTTGTTCGCTCAGATTCATTTTTTCTGCAATATTTCCCTGACCAGCAGGGGCTCGTCTGTGGTGATAAAGTTTACTTTCAAATCAATCACTTTCTGTATATCCTCCGGTTTGTTCACCGTCCAGACGTTTACTTTTTGTCCCAGCTCGTG
>CAZRRC010000055.1:0-14440 GCA_964602395.1 uncultured Proteiniphilum sp.
TGAAGTGGAAATTCAGCAAGGGTCTCTTTTAATTTCGGCACGATGAAATGTGAGGCCGGGAGATGGGCATCCAATCCTCCCTGAAACTGCACAAACGTCTCGAAACCAATATCAGCCAGAGTAGCCGCCAGGACATCCTTCACCGTCTCTGTGTCGGGATCGCAGGTAAACTGCACATGTATATACTTCATACGATATTCTTTTTTTACTATTGCACTGCAAAAGTAGGCAACTTTCGAAACAATTCCGCCCTCAAAAAGTAAAAAACCCTTTCGATGCACGATGAAATGTTTATAATCGTTACAAAGAATGTCTATTTTTTCCAATGTACCTTTCGATTTGGTTTTTTTGTCCTATTTTTACCCATTAATAAAACGCCGTTGTCACACCAGGCCATGATCAGTATGGTTGATTTTATGTTTTCCGGTGTCACAAAGACAACCTGTCAATAAAAGTTTTATGAGAATAACAACCAGTCTTATCGCATTCATTATCGCTTCCTTTTTATTTCAAGCCTACAGCGATGATCAGGAGTCCAAAATAAAGGAGCTGATTCAGGAAGGTGTGGCATTACACGATCAGGGGAAATATGAGCAAGCCATTGGGAAGTATCAAGAAGCCCTGAAATTGAACCCCTTTTGCGTGCAGGCCACGTATGAAATATCTCTGACCTACCTGGCCATGAAGGATTTTGAAAATGCGGCAACATTCAGTACTGCTGTGATCAGCGCCCAGGATGAACAGCTTTCACCCGGTGCCTATGCCGTAAAAAGTGAGGCCCTGGAGGAAATGGGACACCCCGAAGAAGCGCTCGCACTGCTGCAAGAGGGGTTGGAAAAATTAGGGGATGAGTACCTGCTTCACTTTAACATGGCGTTGAACTATTATAAAAACGAAAACATCGACAAAACGCTTGAACATATAAAGAAAGCGATTGATCTGGATAAATCGCACAGTGGCGCCTTTTTATTGTATGCCTATGCACTAAAGGATAAAGGCCTTTGGGTGCAAAGCATCCTTTCCATTCAGATGTTTCTCCTGCTGGAGCCCGACAGTAAAAGATCGAAAAATGCTTTCGAGGAAATGCTGCAAACCATGCGCATAAAAAAGACGGACAAGCCGGCCGAACGCTCTTTCACCCAACAACAGATGCTGGACACCAGTGAAAACATATCCCGCAATCCGGAAGAGACCCCTCCCCTGACGGTAGAAGATGGCCTGAATCGAAACCTGATATACCAGGCCATTACCACCACGCTCGACTCATTGCAGGCCACAGCAGCCACGGAGGATGAATTTACGCAATTCAGTGCTGTGAACCGCTCCATCATGCATGTGCTTCAAAAAGAAAGCCTCAACGGCAACAACCGGGGTATTTTCTGGACCTTTTACGTCCCATTCTTTTCGCATATTGAGCTTTCCAGCTTTTACGATACTTTCTGTCGTTACATCAGTGTATCCTACTATCCCGAATCACTGGAATGGTGGCATCAGAACACGAAAACTGCAGAGAATTTCGTTACATGGTTTGAAAAAGGGGACAATATCTGAGAAAAGAGACTAATTTTTAGGTAACTTTGCGTGGAAGTCCGAGTACACTGAAATGATCGACGAGGAAAAACTGTTAGAAGAATTACGTAATCCGCATACAAGCCGGAAAGCATTTGCCCATCTTGTATCTGAGTATAGCGAGAGATTATACTGGCAAATACGCAAGATGGTGCTTTCACACGACGATGCCAACGACATTCTGCAGGATGTATTTATCAAGGCATGGAGTAACGTCGAAAATTTTAGGGGAGATGCCAAACTCACCACCTGGCTTTATCGTATTGCCATCAATGAAAGTATCACCTTCCTGAATAAAAAAAGAAGTCAGAACAATGTATCCATCGATGACGGCGACACTTTCCTGCTCAACGTCCTGGAGAGCGACACATATTTCGATGGCGATATGGCACAGACCCAGTTGCAAAAAGCCATACTCACCCTTCCCGACAAGCAACGCCTTGTTTTCCAAATGAAATATTTTGAGGAAATGAAATACGAGGATATGTCGGATATCCTCGGCACCTCGGTGGGTGCACTCAAAGCATCCTATCATCATGCTGTTAAGAAAATTGAAAAGATTTTGGGTGAAACCGATTAAACCTTTTGTATGTGGCAAAGTCTACACATAAGCAGATTACGGCGCAAAAGAGAAGGATGAAACAGAGGTATTACAATCATTGTCAAAGAAGTAGATGATTAAAACGAGTTCTTGACGAAATCTTTGAAAATAATAGTTTTAATCGTATGAAAGCAAAGATCAGTAAATTAGAAGAAATAGACAAAGCTGAAAATCCGTTTAAAGTACCCGAGAACTATTTCGCGTTACTGAATGAGGAGATCATGAGCCGACTGCCGGAGAAAGAGTATGTTGCCCCTCCCCCTGTAACGCTATGGGACAAGGTTAAACCATGGGTTTATATGGCCGCCATGTTTATTGGAATTTATATCACCGTAAACTATCTGACCAGAGATACCGACAAAAAGCAGCTGATTACGGAACAGTCCGCCACTAATGAGATCATCAGCGAATTGGAGACAGTCGATAATTACTGGTCCACAGTAAACGTTACAGAAGAAGAGTTCTATCAGTTTCTCGAGGAACAAGTAGTAGAAGACGGATACTATGATTACATGTATAATCAATATTATCTGAATTAAGGGTATAACCAAACCTCTTTTTAATTAGATTTTGTCATGAGAAAAAGTATTATTTTGATATTGATGCTATGCATGCTTCCCTTATATTCCTCTTCATTGCGGGCTCAAAACAAAAAGATGAACATGGCCGATTATGAAAAGAGGAAAATGGAATTTATCAAAAAAGAAGCCGGCCTTACACAAGCTGAGGCCGACAAATATTTTCCGTTGAACAACGAACTGACACAGAAAAAATTTGAACTACACAAACTTCACAGAGATAAGATTCAACGAATCAAGGACAACAGCAACATTTCGGATGAGGAATACCGAAAAATGCTCGAAGACGATTTGGAAGTAAAAGTGAAAGAGGCTGCACTTGACAAGTTATATGCCCCCCGATTTGAAAATGTGCTGGAGCCCGAGAAACTTTACCGGGCACAACAAGCCGAAAGAAATTTTATCCAGAAAGAAGTGAGCAACTTCAGAAACGAACAGGGAAACAGAAATAACCAGGGAAACAGCCGAACGAACAACAAAAGAAGATAACTCTCCCGCAGATGCCCCTCACAGGTAAGGGCACAAAAACCATTTTTCACAACGAGAACCTACTAAAATTATTGTTTTTCAGTCAGGTACTTCCAAAATCGCTTTGGCATATGCTGACGCTGTAACCGCGGGTTGATGCGTTCTTTGATGGTCATCGACTTGAAATAACCTTTCCAAAGTTCCTGAAACAGTTTCTCGTCAGCTGCCATCATCTCCTCGTCCAGCTTTCCTCCCAGCAGATGTTTGTCATCATCGAGCGTGATCTCCTCCACCTTCCACAAATCATAATAATAACCGTAATGCCGCTTCACATCATAGATGATCCATTTCTGATCTGAGAAACGGTCCCGAAAGTGATCCACCGTCAATGGCAATGCATTATAGCGGGGTGATACGGGTGCAAAGAAGATGTCATCGGCTGCTTTCTGAAAGCGGACAAACATGCGCAGATAGTGTCCTTCGTGACCGACTTTTTTTGCTGTCTGAAACAATTTCAGTACATCGGCATCACCAAAGTTCATTTCGATAGAAATCTTGCTGTCTATATTTTTACAGATATACCGGAAGATCAGCTCATCGCAACCGGGTTCCTCCGATAACCAGGAATGGGTCAACATGTTGCATGCCTGTGCCGAGATTTTCTTTTCCAGCGCGGTCCACACCCTGCGCGTTTTCTCTTCCACGGTATCCACCCGATGACTTTCCTCGGTAAACAAGGGCACAATGCTCCCCTCCTCCAGCAACCTGTCGGGAAATGTTTTCCGGCTGTAGGCATCAAATACCGCAGAGAGAAGCCCTTCGAATGTTTTATCGTAAAAAAATACACGCATGGCAAGGAGGTAGTTAATCTGGAAAAATGATGGCAAGCTGCCGATCATCTTTTTTTCGTTTTTCCGGTTGCGTGAGGATCTTCCGCAGATAATCCGGTGTAGCTTCATTGACCGTGTACATGGGTAGCTCGTTGCAGGTAATAAAATATTGTGCCTTCTTCATGACGATACCCATTTTTTTCAGTTGCGAAGCATTCAATCTGCCAAATCTACGGGAGACAACAATCAGTTTTGCCGATTTAACGCCGATGCCGGGTACACGCAAAATAGCCGCATAGTCGGCCAGGTTGACATCCACGGGGAACATCTCCGGATGGCGCAACGCCCAGGAAAGCTTGGGATCGATCTGCAGATCGAGATTGGGATATTGATCGTCCACAATCTCATCGGCCCTGAACTGATAAAAGCGCATGAGCCAGTCGGCCTGATACAAGCGATTCTCTCTCACCAGCGGCGCCTGCGTCAACACCGGCAGACGGGTATCATAGCTGTTTACGGGGATGAAACCGGAATAATAGACCCGCTTCATGCTGGGACGCTTGTACAAGAGGGAGGAAATACGTAAAATATCCTTGTCCGTTTCACTGGTTGCCCCCACAATCATTTGGGTACTCTGTCCGGCAGGAACAAAGCGAGGGACCGTGCGCATCCGTTTGCGATCTTCCAGATGCTGCAGCATCCCCTGCTGGATATACCGCATCGGTTCAAAGATGCTGCCATGACTTTTTTCCGGTGCAAGGAGCTTGAGATTTTCTTCGTTCGCTATTTCCAGGTTCACACTCATGCGGTCGGCATACAGCCCCGCTTCGTTGATCAACTCCCGACTGGCTCCGGGGATACTTTTCATGTGTATATACCCGTTAAACCGGTGTGTCAGTCGCAGTTCCTTGATGACCCGCACCATCCGCTCCATGGTGTAGTCGGGACTGCTGACGACCCCGGAACTCAAAAACAAGCCTTCGATATAATTGCGCCGATAAAAGGAGATGGTCAGGTCCACCAGCTCCTGTACCGATAAAGTAGCCCGCCTGATGTCGTTGCTTCTGCGGTTGATGCAATAGGCACAATCGTAGATACAGTTGTTGGTGAGCATGATCTTTAACAACGAGATGCAACGCCCATCTTCCGAGAAACTGTGACAAATGCCCATGCCCCCCACCGTATTCCCCAGACTGCCAGCCTTATTCTTGCGGACAGTGCCACTGGATGAGCAGGATACATCGTACTTGGCCGACTCAGCCAATACCTTCAGTTTCTCAAGCAACGCGTCATTCATCACAACACAAAGAAAGATATTTCCCGGGACAGCACAAACTGAAAATCTCAAAAAAACCGAGGATGTTGATAAATAAATACCCCTGGATTTCCTTCCTGATGGGTTGTAAATAGCCTGTATTTGGCTCATTGTATCTACTAATAAATTCGCACTATATTCGAAGCATATTAGGAGAAGATTAGGAGAAGATTAGGAGAAGATTAGGAGAATCACCAAACAAAAATCAAGACGATACACAGGACGATACAACATAATACGAGCAAAAGTAGTAGATAGTGCACATCAAAATAATTCCATAATTGGGACGATATAAAAGTTCCACATGCCAAAATGAATGAGTACATCACCGTTGCCCGTCGTATGGGAACCGATTGGTGGATCGGGTCGATCACCAACAGCTCGCCAAGAGAACTATCATTGTCTTTGAACTTTTTAGGGGAAGGGAAAAATTATATCGCTGAAATTTACGCTGATACTTCAGAATCATGTGAAGATCCTAATGCCATACAAATTAAAAAAGTTCCGGTTACTTCAAATGACATACTTGAATTATCGCTTGTTTCAGAGTGCAGAGGTTAGTGTTGTTTCTATGTATAACAATGTCAAAATAAACTAGCAGTTTACCAACGAACAAGCAAGGATAGAACTCAAATGGTTGTACTCGTTAGTTCCTAACTAATATAACACTAGTGCTATATTAAAGCAAATTTAAATGAGCATTTGTTCATAATAAAATTTATATAGTTATATTTGCAAAAAAAGAGATGAAAGTTTCAATTCTCACCGATAATTAGTCGGCCCTTAAAAAGCATTCAATCGTCTATTATACAGTAAAATGGTAGATATTTTTCTTGGTTATTTTTGCAAGTTTTCGTAAATTTGAGATATAAATCTTGCAGAAAATTATGCTGGCAAAACAACACGATCGCTCACAACACTCATTGTTCTTTTCACTGGAAAGCACATTGAATCATAAGCACCCGCTATTCATTCTGGCCAATAAAATTGATTGGGAGATGTTTGAAAGAGAGTTTTCACCCTTGTATTGTCCCGATAACGGGCGTCCGGCGAAACCTATTCGCCTGATGGTGGGATTATTGATCCTGAAACATATTCGCGATCTCTCTGATGAAAGCGTGGTGGAACAATGCAGTGAAAACAATTATTACCAATACTTTTGCGGGGAACAGGAGTTTCAACCTCGTATCCCTTGTGAAGCGTCCGAGTTGGTTCATTTTCGTCATCGCATCGGCAAAGAGAGTGTTGAGCTAATCTTAAGGGAGAGCATCCGCATCGGTGGAACAAACCCTATACGACCGATATGGCGAAAAAGACGCGACTATTACATACGCATATAACGATAAAAATGAGATTGTTTCGTTTGTGTCAACCGATGACAATAATGATACACTGCAAACACAAGAACTAATTTTGAGCGAAAAAAAGGACAAACATTTATTTATAAGCACTTTAGACCTTCTATGGTAACCATCGATACTGTCCACTTGGAATTGGATAAAAATGGCAACCCAATAAACTCAATAAAAATAAAATCGGACGGTACCTTTGTTTTACCCATTTGAAAAACAGTTCAATTTGCCATCTCGTCAAGATCGACACGATGCTATGATTTTTAATCGAAAAATAATTTCAGCTTTATTGATATTTTAAAGCAAATTTAAATGAACATTTGTTCATAATAAAATTTATATGATTATATTTGCAAAAAAGAGATGAAAGTTTCAATTCTTACCGACAACTATCCAGGTAGCTCCACCGAAGCGGAGCATGGCCTCTCCTATTATGTTGAGCATGAATGGGTAAGGATCCTTTTTGATACGGGACAGAGTGATCTCTTTTTGCAAAATGCTTCCATCATGGGTATTGATCCGGAGGAGAGGGAACTGATCATCCTGAGTCACGGTCACTATGATCATGGAAATGGACTAGCACATCTCATAGGAGGCAAGATGCTCTGCCATCCAGACTGTTTTGTGAAGCGATATAGAAACACCGATCATACCGACATTGGTCTGAGGATGAACCGAGAAGAAATAGCAGAGCAGTTTGACCTCATCACCAGCAAAGCACCTTACGCTGTCAGTAACTCTGTGCTCTTTTTGGGTGAGATACCCCGCATCACTGATTTTGAATCTAAGCAAACCGCCTTCTCGTTCGAGGACGGAACAGCCGATTTTGTAGTGGACGACAGTGGAGTTGCATTACAGACAGAGAAAGGATTGTTTGTGATCACCGGTTGCGGTCATGCC
Source organism: uncultured Proteiniphilum sp. (assembly GCA_964602395.1). Taxonomy (GTDB): domain Bacteria; phylum Bacteroidota; class Bacteroidia; order Bacteroidales; family Dysgonomonadaceae; genus Proteiniphilum. Next base: position 7,614 of record CAZRRC010000055.1, read on the forward strand.
GGGGTGGTGAACACTCTGGAACATGCAAGAAACATTACGGGCGAACAGAGGATTTACGGTATCATGGGCGGTTTTCATCTGAAAAACCGGGACCGTCAAACCATTGAGACCATCAATTACCTGAAAAAAAATAGGGTGCCTCATGTCATTCCCTCGCACTGTACCGCATTACCTGCGCTGGTGGCATTTTCTGAGAACTTCCCGATTCAATCGGTAAAAACAGGTGATTCATACACGTTTTAAGGCATATACGAACACAGCTTCTTTCAATTTTAGTTACAGGAACATAACGGAGATCATACAGTCGCTCCCACCGGGAGTGGAGCTGGTGTGCTGATTTATACACCCTTGATGCTAGCACTTCCACAGGCCGTTGAAAAGAATTTCTATGCAGGATTCACGGCACTACTCGGTTTCTTGTTTATGTTTTTATCCAATGGACTATCAGGAAGATCACTAAAACAGAAGTGCTAGCCTTCGGCATTGTAGCTGCCGAAGGGATTGCCTTCACTCCTTCATTGATGGCATCATCTACACCGTCACCTCCGACATCAGCATCCTAGCTGGATTTCTGGCGGTAACAGGACTGGTGATTCATGAGTTTGCCGAGGGAATCATCACTTACACCCTCTTTCTTAAGGGTGGTGTGAAAGAAAATCGTTCCATGTTCTATGCCGGCCTGGTAGCCGGCCTTTCCACACCGTTGGGTACCTTCGCAGCATACCCACTGGTAAACCACCTCAAAGAAAGTCATCTGGGGTTGATGCGGGGGATTGTCGCGGGGGTGCTGATCTATAACGCTGCTTCGCACCTTCTTCCGGAAGCAAGGGGGGGGAAGAAAAAACACCTATTCTTTATTTCTCAGAATGCATTCGCGCACGTCGTTCATGGTAAAGGTATACTGTCTCCGTAACCTGCCGATTTTTTCACCGGACCGGTTTAAAGGGATGTTGATATCAGCTGCAAGTTTTTCCACCTGTATGCCGTATTTGTTGGCAACAAACTGCAGGGTTTGCCTTCCGTTGATCTCAAGATCGATGAATTCAGTTCCAGATAGAGTCTGTTCCGGTTTATTTAGTCCCACCCGAGGAGAAACCACTATATCCTTTTCTGCTTCTTTTGACACTCCTTTACGGATTTCTCCTGGCGGTACGGTTTGGAGAGTTTCTTGTCTGATTTTTCTGTTCAGATGTAACGATTCCCTTACAACGATCTCCGGTTTCACAAAAAGAGGAAAGGCAATCATGAGAAGACACGCACCGGCAATCAGTGTGGCCGATATTGCGCGTAAAGCTTTATCAGGGATCATCCGTTTGAAGATTCCAATGATCATTTTCCAATGCAGAATAATGTGAAGAAGTAAAAGAACAAGGAAAACAATGCTGATGATCAGGTGAATGGATCCCCATTGGTGACGCGTTAGTCCCCAAAATTCCAGTTCAACACCACCCCCGTAGCGTTCGTTCCGCTGAATACCGGGGATCAGGACATATTTTATCAGGAAGCCGATTCCCGCCAAGGGCATGAACAGGAATAACATGATGATGTCAATGCTCAGGTTAAGTTTAGATTGATTCCACTTTAGTTTCATCTTGGCTAATTTTTTCAGTTGTTGCTTAAAATGCTGATTGACGGTCAGGATTCCACCAGCCTCATTTTATTTTTCCCTTTTATAAGGCAGGGCTATCATGCCGCTTTCAAAAACTTTTACGTTTTAATACCCGGGTGCCAGAAGCCGCGACTTGGATTGGGATTTCCTAGGGTTCAGGAAAAGAAGAATGGATAATTCCAATGGTTTTATATGCGATATAATACATGACGATCTATGTTTTCAGGTTATCGTGAATGGCTTTTAAAACGAAATCGGGTGTACGGCACGGTTTCCAATTTTCCTTTTTTACGAAGGCCAGTTCCGTTTCTGCTTCATTGATCAGTTCCTGCTTTGCATTATATAGTTTATAGCTGAACCAGAGCCGGACTCCTTTAACAGCTTTCAAGGTTGTTCTTGCAGTTAGCAGAGCATCATACTGGGTGGTTTTAAGGAAACGGAAATCCATCCTGGTAACCGGGAGCATGTATCCGGCATCCTCGATCGACTTGTAAGAAATACCGATGCTCCGGAACAATTCCCAACGTGCTGCCTCGTAGTATTTTGCGTAATTAGCATGGTGCATAGTTCCCATCTGGTCCGTATCGGGATACAAGACCCGGAAAATGTAGTCGTGCTCGATCATACTGCTGTTCTATTTATGTGTGCTCTCTTTTTTCTGATTGGCCAAAATAGTATCTACCAAGCCGGAGAATGATTGTGCGATCTGCTCATCCTGAAAGAGCGTGTCGAGCGAACCCTCGTCACAGCTTTGGCGGATCTGCTCGTTTATGGGGATCTGAGCGATCAGGGGCAGATGAAACTGTTGCGAGAGTTTCTCGCCACCCCCTTGTCCAAAGAGAAAATATTTTTCGTCGGGATGTTGCAAAGGGGTAAACCAGGCCATGTTCTCCACGATGCCCAGCACGGGAACCGTTACGTTCTTATTGTTAAACATGCCGATCGCCTTCATCACATCATCCAGTGCGATGGTCTGCGGCGTGGTCACCACCACGGCACCGGTAATCTCGTACTTCTGTAGCAGGGTTAGGTGTACATCACCAGTACCGGGAGGGGTGTCAATCACCAGATAATCCAGTTCTCCCCAGTTGGTATCATTGAGCAGTTGTTTGAGCGCATTTGACACCATGGGACCGCGCCAGAGAAGCGACTGGGTGGGATCGATGAAAAACCCGATCGAGATCACCTTGATGCCGTACCGGTCACAGGGTTCAATCCAGGTCGTCCCCCCCTTCTCCACCGATAACGGTCGATGGTTGTTCAGGTGAAAGAGGGTGGGTACCGAAGGGCCATGGATATCGGCATCCAGCAGGCCGGTTGCATATCCCTTCCTTGCCAGCGAAAGTGCCAGGCCTGCAGCCACAGTCGATTTACCTACTCCTCCCTTGCCCGAGGCAATGATGAGTATATTTTTTATGTTGTTCAATCTCGTCTTCTCGAACGGTTTTTTGGTCGCATTGTATTGTTCGTTCATCTTCTCTTCTTTTTTATTTTATTTAGTTTACCCTGTATCAATCGTTTTTGCAGGCCGGACAACCGATCTACGAAGAGGATACCATCGAGATGGTCATATTCATGCTGGAAGATGCGGGCTTCCAATTCGCTCAACTCCTCTTCTATCGTCTCAAAAGCAAGGTTCTGATAGGTCACATGTATCCTCTCCGGGCGATCCAATTCACGGAAAATACCGGGGATACTGAGGCACCCCTCGTTATAGGAAGAGAGGGTATCATCAGTATGCAGTATACGGGGATTCAGACAGACCTTCTCCACCGGCTTGAATTCCGCTTCCTCATCGGCCAGCGGGGTGGTATCCATCACAAATATTCTTTTGGAAAGACCAATCTGCGGTGCTGCCAGCCCAATGCCCTCAGCTCTCTTTAGCGTATCGAACAGGTTACCGGTGATCTCGTCCGGCCGATCCTCCTGATGGATGTCAAACGTGCATTTACGCAATACGGGAGCACCATATATCACAATCGGTACAATCATCTTCTTGAAAAATTACGAATCCAAAACTTTTTATCCTGATAAACAACCTCGCGGATTTCTTTCTCTCTGATCAGCTGATCCGGCAGACTGCTCTCGGCCCTGTTCTTACGCAGGATCTCACCCATGGTCTCTTCCCGTATGGGATGCACGGCACTCATATTGAGGATATCCGCCCTTGCATCGCCGGTGAAACCGGTATTGCTTCCTTCAAAGCCAAGCAGCATTTCACTGTATAATCCGGCATCGGTGTAGATCTGATAAGCCCTGTTAATGGCTACCTCATCCGGTTTCTTCACACTCCGCATCGCAGGGGGACGTGTGGGAATAGAGAGATAGGCGGTGGAGGGATGGATGGTCGCGATCAGAGAGGCATTCTGTTTCAACAGCTCAGCACCATCATTGACACCTTCCACCATCAAGGTCTCGGTAGCCAGAACCCCCTTATAAGAGGAGGCAAAAGCCTGGAGTCCATCTTTATAACCTTCAAAGGTGAGCCTGGGATGGGGTCTGTTGATCTTCTTCCATACAGCCTCATCGTTTGCATCCACCTTCACCGATACCCAGTCGGCCAGCGAGAGGGCATCACGCACCAACTGATCACCCAGCAGCGAAGCATTGGTGATCACAGCGATTGGAAGGCCGATCTGCTTCAACAGGAGGATCGACTCTTTCAGGTGTATATCAAGTGTGGGTTCGCCGTTCGGCACGAAAGTGAGATAGTCTGGCATCGCCTGTAACTTGCCCAGGTGCTCCTCCACCGCAGAGAAGATCTGCTCCGGGGTGTAAAACGACTGTCTCTCGAGGGTGTAATGACGGGTAGCTCCTACCTGACAGTAGATGCAGGCATAGGTACAGATCTTGTCATCTGGTATATTGTTGATACCAAGGCTATGTCCCAGTCTCCGGGAGGGTACAGGTCCGAAACAAATCATCGCTTCTTCTCTTTAAATGGTTCCGTCACTACGATTGAAAAATCTGTCGATGGATGGCCGTAATCTCACTGGCTGCCGCCGACCGGGGTGCCCACTCGACCACCGACTGGCATTGCAGCACTGCCTCCACCATAGCCGGCTCAAAAGGAATCTTGCCGATTAGTGGGAGACATTTGCTGCGACACCACGCATCGATCTCTGCCGTCACCTGCTCGTTCAGGTCATACTTGTTGATCACCACAACGGAGGGAATGTCAAACCCATCGGCAAGCTGCTGTATCCTCTTCAGATCATGGAACCCGGAGCGACTTGGCTCGGTGACCAGCACTGCCAGGTCGGCACCGCTCATAGCAGAAATTGCGGGGCAACCGGTGCCGGGAGGGCCATCAATCAGGATGGTCTCCACTCCCATCTGCTCCGACAGCTGACGAGATTGCTCACGTACTACGTTGACCAGTTTGCCGGAGTTCTCCTCGCCGGACTCCAGCTGGGCATGTACCATCCAGCCGTTGCGGAAGGTGCCGGTCGTCCAGTAACTTCCATTACTCTTAATCATGCTGATGGCGTCAGCCGGACAGATACGCATGCATAGATAACATCCGTCACATGATGTTTCAGAGATGGTGTAATGATCTTCTTGGTACCGGATCGCATCGAAACGACAAAGATTCATGCAGGCACCGCATTGTGTACATCGCTGCTGGTCGATTACTGCCTTGGCACCGGTGGAAAAAGGGTGCCGTGAATGATCGACCGGCTCCAGCAAGAGATGCAGGTTGGCCGCATCCACATCGCAGTCGGCTACCATAAGCCGTTCACCCATGGTTGCCAGTGCTGCACTTAGGCTTGTCTTGCCTGTTCCTCCTTTTCCGCTGATAATGACAATCTGTCTCATGAAATTTTCTGTTGAACGATTTGTGCGAGCAGATGGCTGAACATTTCCCGGTAGGCGTCATCCACGGCTGCAGGAAGTCCTCCTTCGGCATAGATGTGTGCCACCTTCCGGTCGAAAGGGATCTCCAACAAGAGCGGGATCGTCTCCTGTTCCAGCCACCGGTATATTTCGTTGTCTCCTAATCCGGCTCTGTTGAGAACCACACCAAACGGCTTATCCAGCTGCCTAACGGTGGCAGCCGAGAGCTTCAGGTCGTGTAGCCCGAATGGGGTGGGTTCACTGACCAGTATCACATAGTCGGCCCTGTCCACCGTCGCGATGAAGGGACATGAGATGCCGGGGGGAGAGTCGAGGAGGACCAGTTTCCTCTCACCAGCCTCACGAATAGCACGAGTAATGACCGGAGCGGGTGTGTAGACCCCCACCTCGGCACGACCTTCGATCAATTGTTGACCGACACCGTAAGCAGCACGCTTCACCCTGCCCAACAACTTGGGATGCTCGGTTATCGCTCCCGCCTGACAAGCATAGCTGCAGGCTCCACAGTCGTGACAGAGATCGGGCAGCACCTGTATCATTTTTCTCTCAGGCAGGTAAAGAATGGCATTGTAGCTGCAGTAGTCGTAACATTTCCCGCAGAAGGTACATTTCTCAGGGTCAATCACGGGCACCTGTTGATAAACCTCTTCAACCTGTTCCTGTTCACCGGCAAGGAATTCCGCCACATTGGGTTCCTCCGCATCACAGTCGGCCAGCACACAATTGATGCCCTTCTGTGAAGCGACCCAGAAGAGATTGGTAGAGACAAAGGTCTTACCGGTACCTCCCTTACCACTGGCTATTGCTATCTTCATTCTGCTATTTCTCTTTTCGGTTTGTTCTCCGCACATACAAAACCACCCTTTTTCACTCCAAGCCTGTCAGCAATCACATCGCACTTCAGCATCAACAGAAAGAAGATGTTACGCCTGGAGGCATCGATTAACCCCTCCAGATTACCCTGACCTTTAGAAATCACCAGATCCGCTTCATTGTAAAGTTGCTGAAAAGCGGGAGAACATTTCTCCGGCAGAGTAGAGGGGGCATCATAACCGTTGTCAATAACCTGTGCCACCTCTTCCATCCTCACCTGGTCTGCATCTCTCCATGTGGCATCGTTGATCACCGGTGTCCCTCTCACAACATACCATATGTTAGGATGATGAAAGGTTTCGATGAATAGTTTGTCAAATACAATCTCTCCTGCATTATCGCCCAGGTAGAGGACTGTCCTGGCTTCAGCCAGACGCTGTCTGATCCGTTCCACATGATTGATAGCGAAAGGGCTATCCAACACCCTCGCCATCGTCTCTTCTAAATCATGGTGGTCGCTCACCCCATAATCAATGATGTTCCCGGC
>CAZRRC010000055.1:14540-17428 GCA_964602395.1 uncultured Proteiniphilum sp.
TAATCTGCTTCCACAAAATCAACTCATCTAGTGGTCACAGGCATTGAGACCGGTGACCAGTGACTGTTGAAAATGATCGGTAACCAGCTCCCGCGGACTCTTATACTCGGCACCCACGTGCACCTTGATATTCTGCTGTTCAAACAGACGAATCGCTTTCTGCCCGATACCGGCCGCAATCACCTCGGTGATGCCTCTCTCGGCGAGCCATGCCGGCAACAGCCCCGGTTCATGTGGGGGGGGTGTTAGTAACGTCTCGTTCTGTATCGCTCCATCTTCCGTTTCGATGATGGCAAACTGTTGACAATGGCCAAAATGCTGACAGAGTCTCCCCTCTTCCAGCGGTATTGCGATAACCTGCTTCATCCCATTCGTCTTCTACCAGACCCGTCTCTTCTTCTCATTCCCTGGGCCTGTCCCTGCCCCATGCCTCTGCCCTGGCCTTGGCCTTGTCCCATGCCTCTGCCTTGTCCCTGGCCCATGCCTATTCCGGCACCCTGTTGCAAAGGAGCATTCATCCCGGCTCCTTCAGAAGCATCAAAGCTATTAGCCTCTCTGTTCGACGGGTTACAACGACCACGTCCTCTCCCACTCATAGCGCCCATTCCATCGGGGCCTTTTCTGTTCATTCCTGGCATAATACCCTCCTTTTGTTTAATTGTTTTGTTTGATTAATTGAATTACTTCTTCCACACTTCTGTGTTGTTCATCCAGGGGAGTCATCTGCATCCCGAGCTGTTGCACTATTGATGCTGCTTTTCCTCCCAAATGTCCTGTGATGATCATCTCGGCTCCTTTCGATGCGATCAGCTGTGCAGCGGCAGGTCCCGCACCCTCGTTTAGATCCCTGCCGGGATTATCCACAACCTCCACCGAGTCGTTCTCGGTGTCGTAGATGACAAAACAGTTGCAGCGTCCGAAACGCTTGTCCGGTAGAGATGTCAGTTCCTTGCCGGATGATGTGATGGCTACTTTCATAGGATGATATTTTCTATTTGGTTTTATGATAGCTTATAGAAGTACCTTGCTTTAAATATGCGGCAAATATAATGAACATATGTTCGATATGCAAATAAATTTGTATATTTTTTTGCGATTTTTTTTGTAGCCTAAAAAATGTAATATGAAATTTTCTTACATCAGAGAATGAGAAAATTAAAAAAACAGAACCGAGGAAAATTAGGATCAAAAATAATTTTATTTACGAACATAAGTTTAAAATTATTTTATATCTTTGTATTTCAAAGTAACAAAAATAGATAATTGAAATCATGCCTCGTCCCAAACAAAACCGAAAAATATCGAATCCTCCCCTGATGCAGGGATTTAAACCCTTTGGCATTCCACGGAACAGGTTGAGTGCTGTTTCATTGCTGTATGATGAATATGAGGCAATCCGTTTATTGGATTATGAAGGTTTGAACCAGGATCAGGCAGCTGAACGGATGAACGTTTCCCGACCCACTCTGACGCGTATCTATGAACAAGCCCGTAAAACTATTGCTCAGGCATTTGTGGAAGGAAAGATGATCAATATAGAGGGTGGTAGTGTGCAGTTTGACAAAGAATGGTTTCGTTGCAGGCGTTGTTACAAATTGATAGGAGGTATCGAGAACCATGTACGTTGTAAGAATTGTACAAGTTTTGGCAATAACGAGTTAATACCGATTAATGGGGAAGAAAAATGAAAGTTGTTGTTATAGGCGGTTCTGCTGCATGGCCAAAAGCAGCTTCTAAAGCACGTCGCATGGATGAGAATGCAGAGATAACCATCTAGCAGACATCCGATCCCGATATCTATGCCGTTGGCGATTGTATTGAGATTCCCTATCTGATTACCTACAGGCAAACGGGTTCACCAATGTGAAAGTGCTGGAGGGTGGTATTTCGGCCTGGTCCAGGCCATGCGAAAAATAATTATCATTTGCATTTGGAAATGTCGTGTTATACATCTGACAAGAATCTTCAGTTTATTATTGTATATCTATACCTATAACTTGTTCACTTATAACATATAGTAATTAATTTAAAATGAAATGAAAATGGAAACAAATCAAGAAAACACTACTCCTATGCCTCGAATCGGCGACAAAGCTCCTATTTTTACAGCAAAAACAACGCAGGGCGTTATTCATTTCCCGGATGACTTTCCCGGAAAATGGAAGATACTATTTAGTCATCCTGCCGATTTTACACCGGTATGCACATCTGAGTTCATGACATTTGCTTCGATGCAAAAAGATTTTGAAAATCTGAACTGCCAGTTGGTTGGATTATCTGTGGATGGGTTGTACAGCCATATAGCCTGGTTGCGTACCATTAAAGAAAAAATTGAATATAAGGGGATGAAAGAGGTAGAAGTTACCTTTCCATTGATTGAGGATATCTCGATGGAAGTTGCCAAAAAGTATGGGATGATTCAACCCAACGAGAACTCCACACAGGCTGTCCGAGCTGTTTTTTTCGTGGATCCCAGGGGTATTATTCGCACAATTATCTACTACCCGTTATCACTTGGCCGTAATTTTGACGAACTGAAGCGTATCCTTATCGGTTTACAGACAGCCGATGAATTTGGAGTCGCCTTGCCTGCCGACTGGCGTCCGGGAGATGAAGTGATCGTACCTACAGCCGGTTCCTGCGGTGTAGCTAAAGAACGAATGGAAACCAGAGAGGAAGAAATGCATTGTTATGATTGGTTCTTCTGCACGAAAAAACTCTCAAAAGAAACCATTGAAAACGCTTTACTGAAAAGCTGACAGGGTCTGAAAAGATAGAAATTGATCCCGCTTCAACAGGTAGCGGGATTTTTTTATCAATGCCATACTCTCTTCGACATGCCCAGTCATTGATCCTATAAGGTTCGGGTCCTGGACCTGTGAATAGAG
>CAZRRC010000056.1:0-16800 GCA_964602395.1 uncultured Proteiniphilum sp.
TATGGAAACGAGAAATTTAAGGAAAGAAAGAGTGGGGGTCGTTTTCAGTAACAAGATGGATAAAACCGTTACAGTTGCTGTAAAATGGAAAGAGAAACACCCTATATATGGGAAGTTCGTTAATAAAACGAAGAAATTTCACGCCCATGATGAGAAGAACGATTGTCACGTTGGTGACACCGTGCGTATAATGGAAACACGTCCTTTGAGCAAGTCAAAGAGATGGAGAGTGATTGAAGTAATGGAAAGGGCCAAGTAAGATGATACAGCAAGAATCAAGATTAACGGTTACCGATAACAGCGGTGCCAAGGAAGTACTTTGCATTCGTGTGCTGGGCGGTACAAGAAGACGCTACGCATCGGTAGGAGATATCATTGTCGTGAGTGTAAAGAGTGCCATTCCCTCGAGTGACATCAAGAAAGGGTCTGTAACCAAAGCAATCATCGTGCGCACGAAGAAGGAAATTCGCCGTGCCGACGGTTCCTACATACGCTTCGATGACAATGCCTGCGTGTTGTTAAACAATGCCGGTGAGTTGAGAGGAAGCCGTATCTTTGGGCCGGTAGCCCGTGAGCTGCGTACCACGAACATGAAGATTGTCTCTTTAGCTCCCGAAGTATTATAACTATTCAACAATCACAGGCTATGACAAAATTACATATAAAGAAAGGTGATACGGTTTACGTAAATTCCGGTGAAGACAAAGGAAAGACAGGTCGCGTGCTGGAGGTTCTTGTGGACAAGAACCGTGCCGTGGTGGAAGGCGTGAACATCGTATCGAAACATACTAAGCCCAACGCCCAGAATCCGAATGGGGGCATTGAAAAGAAAGAAGCCTCCGTGCATCTCTCGAAGCTGAACCCGGTAGATCCCAAGACGGGAAAACCCACCCGCGTTGGCAGAAAAGTAGACAATAAAGGCAAATCAGTTCGTTACGCAAAAAAATCAGGGGAGGTAATTAAATGAGTACGGCAACATACGAAGTTAGTTTAAAGAAAGAATACAAAGAACGTGTAGTTCCTGCTTTGATGAAGGAGTTTAACTACAAATCGGTGATGCAGGTTCCCCGCTTGGAGAAGATTGTAATCAACCAGGGCTTGGGTATTGCCGTGTCCGACAAGAAGATCATTGAGACCGCCATCAACGAACTGACGGCGATCACCGGTCAGAAGGCCGTACAAACCTTGTCGCGCAAAGACATCTCCAATTTCAAGCTTCGCCGGAAAATGCCGGTTGGTGTACGCGTAACTCTGCGCAACGACAAAATGTATGAGTTCCTCGAGAGACTGGTACGTGTGGCGCTGCCCCGTATTCGTGACTTCAAGGGAATCGAGAACAAACTCGACGGACGTGGTAACTATACCATGGGCATTCAGGAGCAGATTATTTTCCCTGAAATCAACATCGACAACATCAATCGTCTGTTGGGAATGAACATCACTTTCGTGACCACTGCTCCCACCGATGAAGAGGGTTACGCGCTCCTTAAAGAGTTCGGGTTACCGTTTAAGAAAGACAATTAGAGAGCGATTAACCAACAAACCGATCAAAAAAAATAGATAATGGCAAAAGAATCAATGAAAGCCCGTGAGGTGAAAAGAGCCAAGATGGTTGCCCGTTATGCCGAAAAAAGAGCCAAATTTATGGCTGAAGGTGATTACGAAGCACTCCAGACTATTCCCAAGAACGCATCGCCTGTCCGGTTGCACAACCGTTGCAAACTTACCGGACGCCCCAAGGGATATATGCGTCAGTTTGGCCTTTCCCGCATTCAGTTCCGCGAAATGGCTTCGAAAGGACTGATTCCCGGAGTAAAGAAATCGAGCTGGTAAATTAGCACATTCATAAATATTGTCCCGGCAGTCGGGATCAATTTAAACAATCATTATATGACAGATCCAATAGCAGATTATTTGACGCGGTTACGAAACGCTATCCAGGCGAAGCATCGTGTGGTGGAAATTCCCGCTTCAAATTTAAAAAAAGACATCACAAAGATTCTTTTTGAAAAAGGCTACATTCTTAACTACAAGTTTGTAGAAGATGGCCCACAGGGCACCATCATGATCGCGTTGAAATACGATCCGGTGAACAAGGTCAATGCCATCAAAAAACTCAAACGCGTTTCTTCACCCGGCTTGCGTCAGTATGTCGGTCACAAGGAAATGCCACGCGTACTCAACGGGTTGGGTATTGCTATATTATCTACTTCAAATGGAGTAATGACAGATAAAGAGGCCCGCGAACAAAAAGTGGGAGGTGAAGTATTGTGTTACGTTTATTAATTTGAAGGAGGGAGCAATATGTCAAGAATAGGAAAATTACCCATCGCCGTACCTGCAGGCGTAACCGTAACTGTGGGAGAGGATAACGTGATCACACTCAAAGGACCCAAGGGTGAGTTGCAGCAGCAAGTTAGCCCCGGCATGAAAGTGAAAGTGGACGAAGGTCAGCTGATCATTGAACGGCCCAATGACGAAAAAGAAAACCGTGCCAAACACGGCCTTTACCGTTCTTTATTACACAACATGGTTACAGGCGTATCAGAAGGTTTCCGCAAGGAACTTGAGCTTGTGGGTGTTGGTTATCGTGTGACCAACAACGGACAGATACTGGAGCTCTCATTGGGTTTTACCCACAGTATCCTGATGGAATTACCCAAAGAGATCAAGGTGGAGACCAAGATGGAGAGAAACAAGAATCCGCTCATTATGTTGGAGTCATGCGACAAACAACTGCTTGGACAGGTTTGTGCAAAGATTCGTTCGTTCCGTAAACCGGAGCCTTACAAAGGTAAAGGTATCCGTTTCGTGGGTGAGCAGGTACGTCGTAAATCGGGTAAGACAGCAGGTAAATAATCTACGAAAACTGAAATTGCAATGGTAACAAAGAACGAAAGAAGATTAAAGATAAAAGCCCGTGTACGCGGCAAGATCAGCGGTACTCCCGAGTGCCCTCGCTTGTCCGTCTTCAGGAGCAACAAACAGATATATGCACAGGTCATCGATGATTTGTCCGGCAAAACGCTGGCATCGGCTTCTTCCCTGAAATTGGAAGAGAAACTTCCGAAGAAGGAGATTGCCGCCAAAGTGGGTGAGCTGATAGCCCAGAATGCAAAAGAGGCCGGTGTAGAAAAAGTAACCTTCGACAGAAACGGATACTTGTATCATGGACGTATTAAAGAATTGGCAGACGCTGCTCGCAAGGGTGGGCTTAAATTTTAACGATTATGGCAGGAATGAATAATAAGGTAAAAACAACGAACGACATCGAATTAAAAGACCGTTTAGTGGCTATTAATCGTACTACCAAGGTGACCAAAGGAGGCCGTACCTTCACGTTTGCAGCCATGGTTGTGGTTGGCAACGAGGATGGTATTGTAGGCTGGGGACTCGGTAAAGCAGGTGAAGTAACCACGGCAATTGCCAAAGGTGTAGAAGCTGCCAAGAAGAACCTGGTCAAGGTGCCGGTATACAAGGGAACCATCCCTCACGAGCAGGTAGCTGCATTTGGCGGCGCCGAAGTGTTTCTGAAGCCAGCTTTCGCTGGTACTGGCGTGAAGGCCGGAGGTGCCATGCGTGCTGTACTGGAGAGTGTGGGCATCACCGACGTGTTGGCCAAGTCGAAAGGATCATCGAACCCGCACAACTTGGTGAAAGCCACCATCGCTGCGCTCACCGAGTTGAGAGATCCACTCACTGTAGCACAGAACAGAGGGGTAAGTATGGATAAAGTGTTCAACGGATAACTTAAGGAGGAACCTGACATGGCTACAATCAAAGTAAAACAGACAAAAAGCAGAATAGGCGCTCCGAAAGATCAGAAACTGACGTTGGATGCACTGGGACTTACCAAAATGCACCGCGTGGTAGAACACGAGGATACCCCCTCAATAAGGGGATTGATCCGCAAAGTGCATCATCTGGTGACGGTAGTTGAGTAATTGAATTATATAACGATAAAAGGAAACATACAATGAATTTATCGAATTTAAAACCGGCGGAAGGAGCAACCACATCCAGCAAGCGCATTGGCCGCGGCCCCGGATCGGGCAAAGGGGGTACTTCTACCAAAGGACATAAAGGACAAAAATCAAGATCGGGTTATTCAAAGAAGGTCGGTTTTGAAGGAGGACAGATGCCATTGCAGCGTCGTGTACCGAAATTCGGTTTCAAGCCACTGAAGAGAGTCGAATACAAAGCGATCAATTTGGAAACACTACAGGAACTGGCAGACGGGCAGAAGCTCAATGCCATCACTCCAGAGGTGTTGATCAATGCTGGCCTGATTGCTGAAAAGCATCTGGTGAAAATCCTGGGCAAAGGTAGCCTCACAGCAAAGCTGGAGGTAGAAGCACACGCTTTCTCCAAGTCGGCCGAACAGGCCATTACCGCTGCAGGTGGAACTGCAAAAAAACTCTGATGCGATGGGATTTGTACAAACAATAAAGAATATATGGAAAATTGAGGACCTCCGTCAGAGGCTCCTCATTACCATTGGATTTGTTGCCATCTACCGGTTTGGATCGTTCGTGGTATTACCCGGAATCAATCCGGAACAACTTGTGGCACTGCAGTCGAATGCCAGTACCGGCTTGTTGAGCCTGCTCGATATGTTCTCGGGTGGTGCCTTTGCCAACGCATCCATCTTCGCCCTGGGTATCATGCCCTACATCTCTGCCTCCATTGTGATGCAGCTGCTGGGTATTGCCGTACCTGCATTCCAGAAAATGCAGCGTGAGGGTGAAAGCGGTCGTACCAAGATTAACCAGTATACCCGTTATCTCACGGTAGCCATCCTGCTTGTGCAGGGCCCGGCTTACCTTTACGGAGCCGTTGGCGGTGCCATTCCCGGTGGTTTCTGGGATTGGGTGTTGCCTTCGACTGTGATTCTTGCCGGTGGCAGCATGTTTGTGCTGTGGCTGGGTGAACGTATCACCGACAAGGGAGTTGGCAACGGTATTTCGTTCGTCATCCTCATTGGAATTATTGCCCGTCTGCCTCATGCACTTGTGGCTGAGTACGACCGGTTGATTGATGCTCCGGGGGGATTGATCCTGCTGTTGCTGGAGCTGTTGTTCCTTGTTGCCGTGACTGCTGCTGCCATCCTGTTGGTTCAGGGTATCCGCAAGGTGCCCGTGCAGTATGCTAAGCGTATCGTAGGTAACAAACAATATGGAGGAGTGAGACAATACATCCCGCTGAAGGTGAATGCTGCCAACGTGATGCCGATTATCTTCGCACAGGCAATCATGTTTATCCCGATCACAATCGCGCAGTTTTCTGCCGGTGAAGGAGGTGGTTTCTGGACATCGCTGATGGACTTTACCAGTTTCTGGTACAACTTCCTCTTTGCGACGCTGATCATTGCTTTCACCTACTTCTATACAGCCATCACGGTGAATCCGGTGCAAATGGCCGAAGATTTGAAACGCAACAACGGGTTTATTCCGGGTGTGAAGCCTGGAAAGAAAACGGCTGAATACATCGATACCATTATGTCGCGTATCACCCTTCCCGGCTCTGTGTTCCTGGCTATCGTAGCCATCCTGCCCGCCTTCGCGGGACTGATGGGAATCAACTCTCAGTTTGCCCAGTTTTTCGGTGGCACGTCGCTGCTGATTCTCGTGGGTGTGGTACTCGATACCTTGCAACAGATTGAGAGTCACCTGCTGATGAGGCACTACGACGGTTTCTTGAAATCGGGCGCCAAAATAAAAGGCAGAACAGGTTCAATTGCAGCATACTAACGTTGGAAGATGCAATGGATAGCAAGATGATCATACTGAAGACCGACGAAGAAATTGAGTTCATGCGGGAAGCCAACCGCCTGGTGGGAAAGACGCTCGGAGAGTTGTCGCACCACATCAGACCCGGAGTGACCACGTTGGAACTCGACAGAATCGCAGAGGAGTTTATCAGAGATCATGGTGCCATTCCCACCTTTTTAGGATATGGCGGTTTTCCCAATTCAATCTGTACCTCCGTCAACGAGAACGTAGTGCACGGCATCCCCAATAACAAACCCCTGCAAGAGGGTGATGTAGTTTCGGTGGATTGCGGCACCCAGCTCCGCGGCTTTTGCGGCGACTCGGCTTACACTTTTTGTGTGGGCGAGGTAGAAGAAAAAGTAAAGGAGTTGCTTCGTGTGACCAAAGAATCGCTCTACAAAGGAATTGAGCAGGCACAGGAAGATAAACGGATTGGAGATATTGGTTCCACCATTCAAAGCTACTGCGAATCGAAAGGTTATTCGGTAGTAAGGGAGTTGGTAGGACATGGCATAGGCCGGCAGATGCACGAAGCCCCCGAGGTACCCAATTATGGTCGCCGCGGTACAGGCCCGCTCATCAAGAACGGAATGTGCATAGCCATTGAGCCGATGATCAATATGGGCGGCAAAAAAGTAGTGTTTGAAAACGATGGCTGGACGGTGCGTACGAAAGACCGCAAACCGTCAGCCCACTTTGAACACACCATTGCCATCCGGAACGGGAAAGCAGATATATTATCGACATTCGAGTTTATTACTGAAATCAACTAAAAAGAAGCATTGATTGAATGGCTAAACAAGCAGCAATAGAACAAGACGGAACGATTATCGAAGCCTTATCGAACGCGATGTTCCGTGTGGAACTGGAAAACGGGCACGAAATTACCGCTCATATCTCCGGAAAGATGCGCATGCATTATATCCGTATTCTCCCGGGAGACAGGGTGAGGGTGGAAATGTCGCCGTATGATCTTTCAAAAGGGAGGATTTCGTTCCGGTATAAGTAAGCTGTCAGCACCCAGCAAAATAACAGGTAAAAAATAAAAACAAATCATATGAAAGTAAGAGCATCACTCAAGAAACGTACGGCCGACTGCAAGATTGTAAGAAGAAAAGGTCGTTTGTATATCATCAACAAAAAGAATCCCAAGTTTAAACAAAGGCAGGGATAATTATATCATTTGTAATCAAATAATTAAAGATATATGGCTATAAGAATTGTGGGTGTCGACCTGCCGCAGAACAAGAGAGGCGAAATTGCCCTGACCTATATTTACGGCATCGGACGCAGTGCAGCGAACACCATTTTAACAAAAGCAGAAGTCGACAAAGACATCAAAGTGAAGGACTGGACTGACGACCAGGCAGCCCGCATTCGTGAGATCATCGGCAGCGAATTCAAAGTGGAAGGTGATTTACGTTCAGAGGTTCAGTTGAACATCAAACGATTGATGGATATTGGCTGCTACCGTGGCATTCGTCATCGTATCGGCTTGCCCGTGCGCGGACAGAGCACAAAGAACAATGCCCGCACACGCAAAGGAAGAAAGAAAACCGTTGCTAACAAGAAAAAAGCTACTAAATAACAGAAGGTAACATGGCAAAAAGAACAGTTGCAGCAAAAAAGAGAAATGTAAAGGTGAACGCCGTGGGCCAGGCTCACATCTCCTCTTCATTCAACAACATCATTGTTTCGTTAACCAATGAAGATGGGGAGGTGATCAGTTGGTCTTCCGCCGGAAAAATGGGTTTCAGAAGCTCAAAGAAGAATACACCCTATGCCGCTCAGATGGTAGCACAGGATTGTGCGAAAACTGCCTACGACTTAGGATTACGCAAGGTGAAAGCCTATGTGAAAGGTCCCGGCAACGGACGCGAATCGGCTATCAGAACCATTCACGGAGCAGGCATTGAAGTAACCGAGATTGTCGACGTGACACCGCTGCCCCACAATGGCTGCCGTCCTCCGAAACAGAGAAAGGTTTAATATTAAGGTAAGTTTCATTCATCTTGAAACTTGAGCTGTGATTGATTACAACACAACTTCTCTGTAATCGCGGCTGCACAGTTTAGGCTTCAGTAAAGTTTAAAATTGTAACAATGGCTAGATATATTGGTCCAAAATCAAAAATCGCCCGTAAATTTGGCGAACCCATTTTCGGTCCCGATAAGGTTCTCTCCAAGAAGAACTACCCACCGGGACAACACGGTAATTCACGCAGACGCAAGACCTCGGAGTACGGGATCCAGCTGCGGGAGAAACAACGTGCTAAATACACCTATGGCGTACTGGAGAAACAGTTTCGCCTGACTTTCGACAGAGCATCGAGCAGCCGTGGCATCACCGGTGAGGTATTGCTTCAACTGCTGGAGTCGCGTCTCGACAACATTGTCTTCCGCCTGGGTATTGCTCCCACTAGGGCGGCTGCACGTCAGCTGGTTTCACACCGTCATATTGTGGTGAATGGCCAGGTATTGAACATCCCCTCATATACCGTAAAACCGGGTGATGTAGTGGGTGTAAGGGAAAAATCAAAATCGATGGAGGTGGTTGTTAATGCACTTGCTGGCTTCAATCACAGCAAATACCCCTGGCTTGAGTGGGATAACTCTACCGTGAGTGGTAAGCTGTTGCATGTGCCCGAAAGAGCGGATATCCCGGAAAGCATCAAAGAACAACTCATCGTAGAATTATATTCTAAACAATAATTTCATGGCAATATTAGCATTCCAAAAACCCGATAAAGTAATCATGTTACAGGAGGACGCCTTCTCCGGTAAATTCGAATTCCGACCACTGGAACCCGGATACGGTATCACGATAGGTAATGCCCTGCGCCGTATTCTGCTTTCCTCGCTGGAAGGATTCGCTATTACATCGGTTAAGATAGACGGGGTGGAGCATGAGTTTGCGACCATTCCGGGCGTTATTGAAGATGTAACAGGTATTATTCTGAATCTGAAGAAAGTAAGATTCAAAAGGATAGTAGAAGAGTTTGATACGGAAAAAGTGACCATCGCAATTTCGGGAACGGAAGTGTTTAAAGCCGGAGATATTGGTAAATTACTAACCGGTTTCGAAGTGCTGAATCCCGAGCTGGAGATCTGCCGCATGAACAAGAAGGCAGATTTGCGCATGGAGCTGATCATCAACAAAGGACGTGGTTATGTCTCTGCCGATGAAAATCGGGAGATGTTGTCCACAGATGATGTGCAGACCATCGCTATTGACTCGATCTACACGCCGATCCGCAACGTAAGATATGAGATAGAAGATTATCGTATAGAACAAAAAACGGACTACGAAAAACTGATTATCGAGATTGCCACCGATGGATCCGTTCAACCCAAAGAGGCGTTGAAGGAGGCTGCCAAGATACTAATTCAACATTTCGTCCTGTTCTCCGACGACAACAAGATCATGCTCGAGACATCCGATGCAGAAAGCATCGAAGAGTTCGATGAAGAGGTATTGCACATGCGTCAGTTGCTGAAGCGCAAATTGTCTGATCTCAATCTCTCGGTGCGGGCACTCAACTGCTTGAAAGCTGCCGATGTGGAGACATTGGGACAATTGGTGTCGCACAACAAGAACGATTTGCTCAAGTTTCGTAACTTTGGCAAAAAATCGCTCACCGAGTTGGAAGAGCTGCTCGACGGCCTGAAGCTACAGTTTGGCATGGATACATCGAAATACAAATTAGACAAAGACTAACAACTGCAATGAGACATAATAAAAAATTCAATCATTTAGGACGCAAAACAGCACATCGTGGCGCGATGTTATCCAATATGGCTACTTCGCTCATTATGCACAAGCGTATCTTTACGACTGTTCCCAAAGCCAGGGAATTGAGAAAATTTGTGGAACCCATCATCACCAAAAGCAAGGAGGACAGTACCCACTCGAGAAGAGAAGTGTTCAGCCTCTTGCAGAGCAAGGTGGCTGTGACCGAACTCTTCCAGACTGTATCGCAGAAGGTGGGTGACCGTCCGGGAGGATATACTCGCATCATCAAGACCGGATTCCGTCTGGGCGACAATGCAGCTACGTGCTTTATTGAACTGGTGGATTTCAACGAGAACATGTTGAGCGACGGCGGTGCCAAGAAGACTAAAACACGTCGTTCTCGCAGAAAAGCCACTGATGCCCCTGCTGCTGAGTCTGCTGCACCCAAGGCTAAGAAAGAGCCCAAGGCAGCCAAGGCCAAAGCAGTGAAGGAGACTGAGACGGTAGAAGATGTGCAGACCCCTGCAGAGGTAACAACCGAAGTGGAAAATGTACAGACTACCGAGGATGTGCAATCCGAACAGTAGAAAATAAAGAAGATGCTGCTACTCCTGAAGAGAAAGCTTGATCTTCTTTTATGATAAACACTGTGGGTCCATTGTCATTACGACGGAGATCTAACACCTCAGTCGATAATGTATCTGCAGTGAAGCTGTGATTTTTAAAATGTTAAACATTAAGAAAGCGCCGCGAGTGATTCGTAGCGCTTTTTTTTATGCCTTTTTTGCAACTTTTCCCTGTCGCGGATGTTTTATTATTCCATCAGATTGCATAGGTTATGAAAAAAAAGATTGTAGTGATAGGTTGTGGATTCGCCGGTCTGCAATTCGTGAATCATTTGAAAAAAGGACAGTTCGACATCATGGTGATCGACAAGATTAACCACCATCAGTTTCCCCCCTTGTTTTATCAGGTTGCAGCGTCTCAGATTGAGCCTGCCACCATCTCGTTTCCCATCCGGAAGATATTTCAAAACAGAAGAGATGTGCGTATCCGCCTGGCACAGGTGTTGTCGGTAAATAGTGCGGAAAGAGTTGTGGAGACCAGTATTGGACCGTTTTCTTATGACTACCTGGCGATTGCCACCGGTACCCGTACAAACTTCTATGGGAATCAGGAAATTGAGGAAAATACCATGGGATTAAAGTCGACCTTTCAGGCGATGAATGTGCGAAATTCCACGCTGATGAATTTTGAGAAAATTCTCTACACCGAAGACAAGGGAGCACTCAACAACATCGTGATTGTGGGAGGCGGCGCCACCGGTGTGGAACTGGCTGGTGCCTTCGCCGAGATGAAGGCGGAGGTGTTGCCGAAAGATTATCCCAACATCGACTATTCGAAGGTGAATGTATACCTACTGGAGGGAGGACCGCATACACTGCCGGCCATGAGCCCCTTCGCACAAAAATACTCTGAATCATATCTCCGCTCCATGGATGTGATTGTAAAGACCAACACCCTGGTGCAGCAATACGACGGGGAACTACTCACTCTGAATAACGGAGAGACCATCCGTAGCAAGAGCGTGATCTGGTCGGCTGGTGTGCAGGGCAACGCCATTAGGGGTATTCCCGAGGCATCTCTCCTGCGGAACGGCCGAATCAAGGTAGACCGGTTCAACAGAGTGGAAGAACTCGATAATGTCTTTGCACTTGGCGATGTGGCCTACATGGAAACCGAAAAGTATCCCAAAGGACATCCGCAGCTGGCCAATGTGGCCATCGGACAGGGGAAGAACCTGGCCCGCAACCTGCATCGCATTGAAGGCGGCCGCAGTGATCTGAAAGAGTATGAGTACCGCAACCTGGGCACCATGGCCACCGTGGGACGTAACAAAGCGGTGGTGGACCTGCCATTTGTGAAGTTCAAAGGTCGCTTTGCCTGGTTTGTCTGGATGTTCCTCCACCTGATGCTGATCCTGAGTGTGCGCAACAAGCTGGTGATCTTCATCAACTGGGCGTGGAACTACTTCACCAAAAACAACTCGCTGCGACTCATCCTGAAAGATAGCGACTGAAGCTGTTACCTGTCACGCAGGGATATTAAGCATGACAGGCGAGAGAAACTGCAAAAAAAATGGTATATTTGTGGGATTCAATCACTCCCAAAAGCGGTTTTACCATGCGCATCAAAGAGATACTTCAAACCATTGAACAGCTCGCACCCCTTCCGCTGCAGGAAGAGTACGACAACAGCGGACTGCAGGTTGGCGACCCCAACAGGGACGTTACCGGCGTCCTGTTATGCATCGATGTTACAGAGAATGTGATCGACGAAGCGGTCTCTTTAGGCTGCAACCTCATCATTGCACATCACCCCATCGCCTTTAGACCCTTTAAGTCGCTCACCGGAAAGACTTACGTGGAGCGTTGCATCATACAAGCCATCAAACAGGATATCGTGATTTATGCCGCCCACACCAACCTCGACAACGCACAGGGGGGTGTCAACTACAAGCTGGCGGAGATGTTGGAGCTGCAGCAGGTGAAGATTCTGCAGCCGCGACGGGGTGCCCTGCTGAAGTTTGTAACCACCGTGCCGCTGCAGCATGCCGAGAGCGTGCGCAACGCCCTTTTCAATGCCGGCGCAGGCCACATTGGCAACTACGACAGCTGTAGCTATAGCCTGTCGGGTGAAGGTACTTTTCGCGCCCGTACGGGAGCCCACCCGTATGTGGGTGAGATTGACACACTGCATTTTGAGCCGGAGATACGCATTGAGACGGTGATTCCGGCAATGAGAAAGGAAGAGGTTTTGCGGGCGCTGCTGGCGGTACACCCTTATGAGGAACCGGTGTTCGACCTTTATCCCATTGCCAACGACTGGCCGCAGAGTGGCAGTGGGGTGGTGGGGGTGTTGCCTGAGCCGATGCCTGAGCAGGAGTTCCTCTATTTGTTGAAAGATATTTTTAACCTCCCCGCTATCCACCATTCCAAGATTCAGGGTAAGGAAATTCGCGATGTAGCACTCTGTGGCGGTGCGGGAGCATTCCTCATTCCCGATGCCGTGGCTTATGGGGCCGATGCTTTTATTACCGGCGAAGCAAAATACAACGACTTTTACGACGTGGAGGGGCGCATATTGCTCGCGGTAGTAGGACATTACGAGTCGGAGATCTGCACAAAAGATATCTTTTTCGATCTCCTTTCGAAAAAATTTTCTACCTTTGCACTGCATAAATCGGCGTTCGACTCGAATCCGGTGAAATATCTGTAAAAGAAAGCGGTCCGACTTGTTCCCGCAGTTACAGAGAGATGTGGCAACGAAACGATTTGAACGTCGTTTGGTTGCTGCATTTTTTGTTAAGATGGGTGTCGGCGATCTGAATGAAGATAAAACAGAAACAATCATAAAACTAGAGCATTATGGCAACAAGAAAAAAACCAGTTGAAAAAGAAGTCTCAGTAGAGGATAAATTGAAATCGCTCTACAAACTACAGTCTAACCTCTCAGAAATAGACCGCATCAAAACGTTGCGTGGAGAGCTACCCCTTGAGGTGTCGGACCTCGACGATGAGATCGCCGGACTGGGAACGCGTGTGAATAACTTTCAGCTTGAGTTGAAGCAATTGGATGAGAACAGCAAGCTGCAAAAAGGAAAGATCGAGGCCAGCAAGGCAAAGATTGAAAAATATACAAAGCAGCTCGACAATGTGCGTAACAGCAAGGAGTATGACCATCTCTCGAAGGAGATTGAGTTTGAAACTCTCGAAATTGAACTCTCCGAAAAGCATATCCGGGAATATACACAGGCGATTGCCTCTATCAAAGAACAGATTGATGCCGCCGGTGAACTGTTGAAGGATAAGACAGCCGACCTGGAGATGAAGAAGAAAGAACTCGACGACATCGTATCGGAAACAAAAGCGCAGGAGGAGAAGATCCGCGAGAAGGCCAAAAAAACAGAGGCTCTCATTGAACCCCGTCTGCTGGCTGCTTTCAAACGAATCCGTAAGAATGCGCGCAATGGCTTGGGTGTAGTGCCCATCCAGCGTGGTGCCTGCGGGGGATGCTTTAACAAGATT
The DNA here is from genome assembly GCA_964602395.1 of uncultured Proteiniphilum sp. Taxonomy (GTDB): domain Bacteria; phylum Bacteroidota; class Bacteroidia; order Bacteroidales; family Dysgonomonadaceae; genus Proteiniphilum. Next base: position 13,592 of record CAZRRC010000056.1, read on the forward strand.
CCACCCCAGAAACAGATGGACATCAAGATGGGCAAGAAAATTATTGTCTGTGAATATTGCGGACGCATCATGATTGACCCGGAGATGGCTGGAATCGTAGAAAAGTAAAAGAAGTGCCGCCAACAAGATGCTGCCGTTTTATTACAGAATTATTTCTTTATTTTCAGGGAGTATTTTTCTATAATTGGTCGCAAAAGATGTATCTTTGCGCTTTTAATGGAATAACTTTCTGATGCGGAATCACAGCATAACGACAAAATCTTTTGATTAATAAAAGGTTTACAGAAAGATTACAAGCAAGGTAACTTATTATAACTATATGGCTAATCGAATAAACATTAAGAAAGGCTTGCAAATTCCGTTACTCGGTGCGGCAGAAGAGGTCATCAGGGGCACGGTGAAGAGTGAGTTTGTGCACATCTGTCCCGAAGATTTTCATGGCATTACTCCCAAGTTAGCCGTCAGAGTGAACGATGTTGTCAAGGCCGGAACGGCACTGTTCTACGAGAAGAATCATCCCGACATGCGCTTTGCTTCGCCTGTGAGCGGTGTGGTTACTGCCATTGAACGGGGTGAAAAAAGACGCATCTTGCGTATTGTCATCAAAGCCGACAGCAACGTGCAGTATGAAGAGCAGCACGTCAAGAACGTGGCTACTCTCTCGGGTGAAGAGGTGAAGAAGTCGATCCTCGATGCAGGTATCTGGTTTCTGATTAAACAACGTCCTTACGATGTGGTGGCGCTACCGGACAAACAACCACGCGATATCTTCGTGACCGGGTTTGATACAGCTCCATTGGCACCTTCAACCGATTTCCTGCTGCAAGATAAGGAGGCCGACTTGCAGGCCGGACTCGATGCACTGGCAAAGCTCACCACGGGGAAGGTTTACCTCTCCATCGGCAGCACCACCAAGCTCAAAGGCTTGCGTGAAGCAAAGAACGTGGTTGTTACCGAATTCAACGGTCCCCATCCTGCCGGAAATGTGGGTGTTCAGATCAACCACATCAAGCCGGTAAATCGGGGAGAGGTGGTGTGGACGCTCAATGCTCCAGATGTGGCCATTATTGGTCGTCTCTTCAACAAGGGAATTACCGACCTTACCCGCACGGTGGCCCTCACCGGATCGGAAGTGAAGCAGACCGGTTATTACCATATGGCGATTGGCACCGAACTGAAGTCGATCTTTGCACAGAACGTAACCGAGGGGATCTCGCTGCGTTACATCAGCGGCAACCCGCTCACCGGGCACAAGATTGATGCTGAAGGCGTGCTGCGTGCCTATGACAAGCAAGTCACGGTGATCCCCGAAGGTGATGATATACACGAAGCCTTTGGCTGGGCATCGCTTTCACCCAAGCGTTACAGTGCCGGTGGCACATACTTGCCTTTCAAGAAGAAATTTCGTCTCGATGCCCGACTGATGGGTGGCTCGCGAGCCATCATTGTCTCCAACGAATACGACAAGGTTTTCCCCATGGACATCTTTCCCGAACAGTTGATCAAAGCCATCATCGCGTTTAATATCGATAAGATGGAGCAACTGGGTATTTACGAGGTGGCACCCGAAGACTTTGCGCTGTGCGAATTTGTAGATACCTCCAAGTTGGAGCTACAACGCATTGTGCGGAAGGGTCTCGACCTGCTTCGCAAGGAGATGGAATAAGCATGGAAGCAGTATTCAATAAATAATCATTACTAAAACAGAACACTTTGAAAGCGTTAAGAAAATATCTTGATAAGATAAGACCGAATTTCGAGGAGGGCGGTAAACTGCATTGGCTTCATTCTACATACGATGCATTTGAGACTTTCCTTTTTGTGCCCAACAGTACATCGAGATCGGGCGTGCACATTCATGACGCACGCGACTCGAAACGCACGATGACCATCGTGATCATGGCCCTGATACCGGCTCTGCTGGTGGGTATGTATAACGTGGGACTGCAACATTATATGGCCCTGGGGCTGGAAACTTCCCTCCTAACAAAGTTTATCTACGGTTTCCTGGCAGTATTGCCCCAGATCGTGGTATCGTATGTGGTGGGTCTGGGTATTGAATTCATCGTCGCCCAGATTAGAAAGGAAGAGGTGGCCGAAGGGTTCTTGGTATCGGGGATACTCATTCCCATGATTGTGCCGGTTGATACACCGCTCTGGATGATTGCCGTGGCTACCGCCTTCGCTGTCATCTTCGCCAAAGAGGTCTTTGGCGGTACGGGTTACAATATCTTCAACGTGGCACTCATCACCCGTGCCTTCCTGTTCTTTTCTTATCCCTCGAAGATGTCTGGCGACCAGGTTTGGGTACGTACTGCCGACACCTTTGGTATGGGTAAAGGAACCGTGATCGATGGTTTCTCGGGGGCTACGCCGCTCGGGCAGATTGCCGTGACCGATGCCGGAAGTTTTGGAGAATTTACCTTTCAGGGTATTACCGGTCAGCCATTAAGCATCAGTGACATGTTCTTCGGATTCATTCCAGGCTCTATAGGTGAGGTCTCCACTTTTGCCATCCTGCTGGGTGCCGTCTTGCTGATTGCAACCGGTGTGGGAAGCTGGAAAACCATCCTCTCTGTATTTTTAGGTGGGGCTGTGGCCGTCGTGTTGGTGAACCTGTTTGCACAAAATGCCATCATGGAGATGCCGATGCAATATCATTTCCTATTGGGCGGATTTGCATTTGGTGCCGTCTTTATGGCTACCGACCCGGTTACATCGGCACGTACCGAGAAAGGAAAATGGATTTATGGCTTCCTTATCGGTCTGCTGGCGATCACCATCCGCGTCTTCAATCCGGGTTATCCCGAAGGTATGATGCTTGCCATCCTGTTTATGAACGCTTTTGCACCGCTCATCGACTTCTATGTGATCGACGGCAACATCAAACGACGCCTGAAACGAGCCACTCCGGCAAAATAAGTTATTCGCTTCGTCACAACTCCTTTCTCTGTTTGCGCTATGCGTAACGGCAGCAAAGTGAAGAGGGCGATCAAAGAGAAAAGTTAATTTGGATAACAATACAATTATGAACAGAGAAAACAGTGGATATACAATCATATATGCATCCGTAATGGTGATTATTGTTGCGCTGGGATTGGCTTTCACCCATCAGGTGCTGATCGATAAGCAGACAGCCAACGTGAACATCGACAAGATGCAGCAGATATTGCGTTCGCTCAATATCGACGCAAGTGCAGATGAAGCAC
>CAZRRC010000057.1:0-4575 GCA_964602395.1 uncultured Proteiniphilum sp.
GAATTATTTTACCGTGCCAGATATATGTTGATACTTTAATAAAAGAAGAAACCTCCTCCTACAATATTAGAGACGGCCTTTGTTAACGAGGATGACAAAGGAATGATGCTTCTTTATCTTTTAACTAAATTGGTTGAACCTCTTTTGGGAAGAAAAGGTTATATTTGCAACCTCAGATAAGTTGAAGGGATGCTACGCACTCAAATTTTGATTTTTATCTCGTTGATAGTTGTTTTTTTGGCTACATCATGCAAAAATGATGGACACAAAGACATGCTTCAACGTTTGATTGCGTATGATGCGGTGATAGATGTGCACCCCTCGGTAGTACGAGACAGTTTACAGGTGATCGATTACCGTGATCTTTCACGTTCAAACAGAGCTTATTATGGTTTATTGAAGGTGATTTCCGACGACAAGACCTATGTCAACTTCTCCAGCGACTCTCTCATTAACGCTGTTAGCGAATATTACCGGCTACACGATCCAAAAAACAAGAACTATATCCGTTCCTTGGCCTACCAGGGCATTGTGCGTACCCGCATGGGGGTGAAGGATAGTACGGTTTTTGAGCCGCTCAAAGAAGCAGAACGGCTGTTGAGTTCTCTTTATCCTCCTGATCCTTCAATGGGTTACCTCGTCAATTACTTTTTGGGAAATATCCACTACAACAACCGGAATTATTCCACTGCCTACGATTATTTTCAGCATACACTCTATTTTGCCCGAAGAGAAAGTGATTCCACACATGTGTTTGATACCTATCTGGCCCTTTACTGGAATGAAATGCAGCAAAAGGATTTCAAGAAAGGGAAATTATACCTTGATTCACTCTCAGTATACTACAATAAACTTCCGGAGAAAGACTATTTTATATTAAATGCACAATCATTGTATTATGATTTGACAGATGAACCAGAGAAAGCTTTGGAAAAAGAAAAGAAAAAATTGCTTACATATAATTCACAAGAAGAGAGTGTGCAATTATCCAGACTTTATTATAATATATCTTATAGGTTTATTAATCTCGAACAGCTAGATAGTGCAATGCTTTATGCACAGATGTCAATTGATCTTATTGAAGATAGTACCTTTTTCTATGATCATCTTTATTATCAAAATGTAGCAAATATTGCTGAAAAACAAGCTGATTACAAGTTAGCAAATACATATCGGATAAAAGCTTCAGAGCTATACAAAAAGTCAGTAAACGAACGATTGAACACCCAGATTGCGGAGTTGGAAAAAAAATACGACCTTACCGAGGCGGAGAATGCCACATTGAGGGCACGACAACAAAACTTCCGCATCATCATTGGGGCCCTGTTGCTTGTGATTGTGTTGGTTATCGTCACAATGTATGCCTGGCGGGCACGGAAGATCAGCCGGATGAAATTGCAGCAGGCTGAACTCACACTGCAACAGCAGCAGCTACAGGCAAATATATTAAAAGAGGAGGCGGGTAAACGTAAATGGTTGTTACAGCTTTACAGCCATATTTCCGACAAACTCACCTCCCTCCACGGCGAAGTGGAATCACTCTCCCAACGATACATTTCTTCCCATCCCAAGGTCTATAAAGAGATGGAGAAGATTGTAAAAAATACCGATACCGAATTGCGGGACATCACCAAGATGCTTGCAACCGACGATGACACATTTTACGCATACACCCACCTGATCGACAAGGAGGGTATTTTTAATGCCAACGAAAAAATATTGTTGATGCTGCTCGCATGCGATGCCGACAATCGCCAGCTGGCGACTTTTATGAACACAACCCTCGAAAGTATCAGGGTAAGAAAGTCGCAATTGAAGAAAAAAATGACAGAAAAGGGATTCAACACCGCAATTTTCCCCGAGTAAGGCCGTTAAAAGAAGGTTTTGTAATTACCTGTAAAATAGTCTTATAGGTGCTTTCCGGGCGTTAAATTTACACGAAGCTATTGTTTTAGGTGGGTTGAATATGTTATCTTTGTGTCTGAAATATATAAAACGCAACGTTTCATATATTAAAGTGGTTGTTTTGATTTTTCAATGAATTTTCGTAAAAGTAAAAAAAATGAAAAGAACAATTTTCTCGTTATTGCTGATTTCCCTGTGTAGTACATTCGTTTATTCTTCCACCGTTCGCAATGAGGTGAAAGATGATCTGGAAGATCATATTGCTTTGAGTAGGGAAGGGGGCACTACCCGCGCGGCCAGTACCAGCCGGATGCTCAGCATACAGGCTGTTGCCGTGGAACCGGTTGTAGAAGCATACAATTTCAGGAACGTGGTCACCATCATGGTACAAAATTACCGTGGCAGTGCATTGGTTGAAATTATCGGCAAAAGAGGAGCAAAGCAAAGCTTTTTCGAAGTATATGATATGGGTTTTGAAGCCATCCCTCTGAATGGCATTCCGGCTGGTGAATATACTTTACGTATAACCTTAGGAAACGAAGTATTTACAGGAACATTTAAAAAAGGAAAAAATGGCCATCGCTAACACAAATGTAAATAAACAGGAGCAGATTCGGAAATACCTGCTCACTGATGTGGAGTCGTGCACTTTCACCTTCTCTGATGGACTCAAAAGTAAGGTAGCACCTTCTCCCGAAAAAGAAATCGTACTGGTAAGATTGATTCCGCGTGCCTCCAAATCAAAAAAATTTGAGGACAGTGTACTGAGGAATTTCATGGCGGCTAGAAATGTGAATGAACTCGCCAAGTTATGTTGCTACGATTGTGTGAGAACCTTCACCCGCCATTTCAAGAAAAGCTTCGGTGAGACACCCTACCAATGGATGCTCGACCATAAAATGGAAGAGATACAGTCACTGGTGCTCAATTCCGATTTGACCATCACGGAAATTGCGAGAATGTATGAATTTAAAAATGTATCGCATCTGGTAAATGCGTACAGCAAACGGTATGGTGTTTCACCGCTTAAGAACAGGTTATCGAGCGTTATCTGACTCTACCTTTTTTAACAAACAAATATGTCAACACAATCTTTATAAAACAATCCGATAACAACTGTTGGTGAAACAAGAAAGCGCCCCCGAGAGGAGGCGCTTTTGTCGTACTATATGATATGAGGTGTTTATTCTAAATCCATCGCATATAAGCAAAATCCATGCGGTGTGGCAGATCGGGATTAAGAGGATACACACGCAGACCGTATTGGTGATTCCCGGGATCGTTCAACGCCTTGCGCGATTCGAAATAGAGCAGCGAGCCTTCGGTCTTCACCAGATCAAATTGGTAAGACTCTACAAACACCGGTTGCTGGTCGGGAGGAACCAGATCTACCACCACACATTCCACGGAAAGGTCACACAGCATATCTTTGCGGTCGATCACCACGCTCCCGTAAACTTCCCTGTTGGAAGAATTGAAATTCATCTTTTGATTGGGATTGAATTCCAGCTTCACCACCTCGAAGAGGTCCCATTTGGCGGCAGTATCTTCTTTCCATTGCACAATCTCTTTTGCTTTCGCGTAATTGTTTTCATGCAACAGCGCCGAGCGTTTGGCCAGCTTGTTGTAGAACAGCGCATAGTAATCGTCCATCATCCGCTTGGTGGTGAAGTGGGGTGCAATCTCGGCCATCGACTTCTTGATGTATTGCACCCACTCAACCGAATAACCGTTGCTATTATGGGCATAGTAGAGCGGAATGATTTCATTCTCGAGCATTGAATAGATGGTGGATGCATCCAACTCATCCTGAAATGCCTGATCGTCATAAGTCTTCTTTTCGGTCAGTGACCATCCGGCGCCTTCACGGTATCCTTCATACCACCATCCGTCGAGCACAGAGAGATTCAATACTCCATTCATTTCAGCCTTCTCTCCCGAGGTGCCAGATGCCTCCTGTGCGCGGGTGGGCGTGTTGAGCCAGATATCCACACCCGATACCAACCGTTTTGCCAGACGCATGTCGTAATTCTCCAGGAAGATGATCTTCCCCAGAAACTCGGGACGACGGGAGATCTCCACGATCTGCTTGATTAATCCCTGGCCCCCGCCATCGGCTGGATGCGCCTTCCCGGCGAAGATGAACTGTACAGGATTTTTCGGGTTGTTCACGATGCGGGAAAGCCTCTCCAAGTCGGTGAAGAGAAGATGGGCCCGCTTATAAGTAGCAAATCTTCTGGAGAATCCAATCAGCAAAGCATTCGGATTCACCTCTTCCAGCATCGTCATGATACGCGACGGGTCGGCCTGGTTCTGTAACCATCCTTCTGTAAACTCCACCCGTATGTAATCGACCAGTTTCTTTTTCAGATGCATACGCAACGCCCACAGCTCATCGTCGCTCACGTTATAAATGTGTTTCCAGATGTCGCTGTTCGACTGGTCATTGTAGAAATTATCTCCGAAAAATTTCTCGTACAATGCTTTTACCGATGAGGTGGCCCAGCTGGGCAGATGCACGCCATTGGTGACATAACCCACGTGTAACTCTTCGGGGAAATATCCTTTCCATACGGGTTGAAACATCTTTTGGGAAACTGTCCCGTGCAGCTTGCTCACACCATTGGTCTCCTGAGCTGTATTGAGCGCGAACACGCTCATGGAGAATTT